>NZ_JBJEEY010000132.1:0-6652 GCF_051873555.1 Floccifex sp.
CTATCGATATTATCTTACTTCTAAAAAAAATGGTGCAAACTTCTAAACACGGGAAGGAACCAACCATCCTTATCATGATCGCATGTTGAATACAACCAATGTATTGGAATTAGAAATAAAATATATTTTTGGAAAAGCACATATTTATTAGTTTTTTGAGGTTCAAAAGAGTAAAATAAAAGTAAATAGTCATATAGGAGGAATTATAATTATGGCAAATCGTTTTATCTTAAATGAAACTTCTTATCATGGAAAAGGTGCTATCCAGGAAATTCCAAATGAAATCAAAGCAAGAGGTTTCAAAAAAGCATTCGTAGCTTCGGATCCAGATTTAATCAAATTTGGTGTGACAAAAAAAGTAACAGATTTATTAGATGCTGCAGGTATTGAATATGTTATTTACAGCAACATTCAACCAAATCCAACAATTGAAAACGTACAAACAGGGGTTAAAGCATATGCAGAAGCTGATGCAGATGTGATTGTTGCGATTGGTGGAGGATCGAGTATGGATACTTCTAAAGCCATTGGTATTATTAATACAAACCCTGAATTTGCGGATGTACGTTCATTGGAAGGGGCTTCTGCTACAACAAAACCTTGTACACCAATATTAGCAGTTCCTACAACAGCTGGAACAGCAGCAGAAGTTACCATTAATTATGTAATCACAGATCCAGAAAATAAACGTAAATTTGTTTGTTGTGATCCACATGATATTCCAGTGGTTGCTTTTGTGGATCCAGATATGATGGCAAGTATGCCAGCTGGTTTAACAGCAGCTACAGGTATGGATGCTTTAACACATGCCATTGAAGGGTATATTACAGCTGGTGCATGGGAATTAAGTGATATGTTCCATATCAAAGCCATTCAATTAATTGCGAAAAACTTGCGTGCAGCTGTTCAAAATGATCCAGTGGGACGTGAACAAATGGCTCTTGCACAATATATTGCTGGTATGGGATTCTCTAATGTTGGTTTGGGTGTAGACCATGCTATGGCACATACTTTATCTGCTTATTATGGAATGCCACATGGAAAAGCATGTGCAACTTTACTTCCAACTGTTATGGCATACAATGCCGATGCAACGGGTGAAAAATATCGTGATATCGCAGCTGCTTTTGATGTAGAAGGTGCTTATACAAAACCTCTTGAAGAAGTACGTGAATTAGCAGTAGCAGCGGTTAAAAAATTAGGAGAAGACGTTGGTATTGAAATGTCATTAAAAGGTGTTGTACCTATGGAAGACATTGATGCTTTAAGTGCTGATGCTGCAAAAGATGCATGTGCACCTGGAAATCCTAAACCAGCTTCTATCGATGATATTAAAGCGATGTTCTTATCTTTAATGTAAAAAAGCCTTCGGGCTTTTTTTAGTTATGTATTTTCTTAGAAATTGGAATGAATATAGCGCCTATGGTATTTCCAAGTGAAATGATAAGAATATCAATCAATGTTGTAATGGACCATGCATCTGCAATGGAAAAATAAAACATATCAGCTATACAGTGTTCAAATCCACATAAAATAAAGACAGCTACACAGATGAATAATAAGAATGGGTTTTGACATTTTTTATAGCCATCTACCGCAATAAACATTAATAAACCACAGAAAATACCTAATACAAACAGGCTCAATAAAGAATCATTCAATTTGATTTCACAAATGATTTTTGCACTTTCCTGTAGAGATAAACGAGTAAAAGAAAGTAGAAAAGAGGTTAGCCATGTTCCTAGTAAATTTCCTGTCCAAATTAAGAATAAATCTATGCAATAGGAAATTTTTTGTTCAATGATATATCCAATTTTTCCGGTAAATAAGTTCAATCCATGAACACAAATGGCATATAGTCCAACCGCAAAAAATAGGGCTCCTATGACTTTATTGTCCAAAGATAAATAAATGGTTCCTCCAATTCCAATGGCTATTCCAGCTAAAATAGCTAAATAAAATGTTTTAATGTATCTCATGATATCCTCTCTAGTCCATAAAAAAACTGGACAAATATATTGCCCAGACGGTCGGCTCTTTATTTCATACTCCATGTGGTCTATTCCACTTCCGTCAGTCGTATGATGGCTTTATTATATCATTCAAAAAAGAAAACGCAAGAAATCTATATTTGTTTATTTATATAAATGTTGTAAAATAAAAGAAACAAAGAAGCTATACATGGAGGTATATACTATGGCTGAAAAAGATTTAAAGGAGATCGAAGTTGTTGAAGCTGAGGCAAAACCAGCAAAGAAAACGACTCGTAAAAAAGCAACAAAAAAAGTAGAAGAAGAAAAGAAACCGGCTAAAAAAGCTACAAAGAAAGTAGCTGAAAAAGAAGAAAAACCGGTGAAAAAATCAGCAAAGAAAACAATTGATCAAGTAGAAGAAAAGCCTGCTAAGAAACAAACAAAAAAAGCTGTAAAGAAAACAGAAGCTGTAAAGAAAACAGAAGAAGAAAAGAAACCGGCTCGTAAACCTCGTAAGACAAAAGTAGAAGAACCAAAAGAAGAAGTGGTTATTGAAGTTGTAGAACCAAAGGAAGAACCAGTAATAGAACAAACAATGGAGGAACCAGTGATTGAAGAGGCTGTTGTTCAGGAAGTGGTAGAAGAAGTGCAATCTGATTTACCTCAACCAAGACGAAGCGTTGCCTTTATTGCTTCAGAATGTTTCCCATTTGTTAAGACAGGTGGATTAGGAGATGTAATGTATGCTTTGCCAAAAGCTTTGGTTCAATTAAATTGTGATGTACGTGTATTAATTCCAAATTATCGTTGCATTCCATATAAATACAAAGAAAGAATGGTTTATCGTGGATCTTTCCATATGGATTTATGTTCCGATGGTCGTTCCTTCTATGTAGGAATCATGGAATATATTTGGGATGGTGTTGTATATGACTTTATTGACAATGAAGAATTTTTTGGACAAGGAAATCCATATACAAGTATCGTAGGCGACATTCCTAAATTCTGTTATTTTGCCAAGGCTTCTTTAGCTGCTCTAAATTATATGAACTGGACACCAGATGTCATTCATTGCCACGATTGGCAAGCGGCTTTGGTTCCTGTTTTCTTGAAAACAATGTTTGCACCAACACCAGTTGGTCGTGCTAAAACTATTTTAACGGTACATAATTTACGTTTCCAGGGAATCTATAATGTTCCTACAATTCAATATTGGACAAATCTACCTTATCATGTATTCCATACAGGTGGATTAAAACAAGGAAATAACGATGCGAATATGTTAAAAGGTGGCTTAACATTTGCTGATGTTGTCACAACAGTAAGTACTACATATGCACAAGAAATTCAAACACAGGAATATGGTGAATTATTAGATGGACATTTACGTTATCATTCCAATAAATTAGTTGGAATTGTAAATGGTATTGATATTGATATCTGGAATCCAGCTACTGATGAATATTTGGCAAGTCCATATGATTTATCAAATGTTGTTTCTCAAAAAGTTGGAAATAAAATGGCACTTCAAGAAGAATTAGGACTGGATCATGATCATTCGAAATTCGTTTTGGGATTGGTTTCTCGTTTAACAGATCAAAAAGGATTGGATTTAGTAAATGCAATTCTACCACAAATCATGGATGACTTTACACAAGTTGTGATTTTAGGAACGGGTGATAAAGTGTATGAAGATTCGTTTAGAAAATTTGAAAACGACTACAAAGGAAATGTATCCGCAAGCATTATGTATGATGAAGGACGTTCACATAAAATCTATGGTGGAGTAGATGCACTATTAGTTCCTTCTCGTTTTGAACCATGTGGATTGACACAATTAATTGCGATGCGCTATGGAACAATTCCTGTTGTTCGTGAAACAGGTGGATTAAAAGATACTGTGGAACCATATAATGAAAATACAAATCAGGGAAATGGATTCACATTTGATCGATACGATGCTTCTTTATTATTAGATGCCATCAATCGTGCAAAATCATTGTATTTCAATAATCGCTGGTGCTGGGATGAAATGGTACAAAGAGACATGGCTAAAGATGTTTCCTGGGAAAATTCTGCGAAACAATATCGTCAATTATATGTAGATATCACAAAATAGAGATTCTATGAATCTCTATTTTTAGGTCATAGTCATGAAAATAATTTCATATAGTATTTCGGATAAAAAAAATAACGAAGATATTTATTCGTATTCAAATTGTCATGTATTGGTCATTGACGGAGCTACTGGTTTATCAAAAAATAAGACTTCAAAAGAAGAAGTTGTGTGGTTTGTGCAACAATTAAAAAAAGAAATTGATGCGCACATTTATTTGTCTTTGTCTTTGTCTCAAATTGTAGAAGAAGCTTTAAATAAAATTCAAAGTCATTATAAAGACATAGATAAATTTGACAATATTGAATTACCCAATGCCTGTATATCTTTATTTCGATTTCAAAACCAGGAATTGGAATATTATGGTTTAGGCGATTGTTGTGGAGTCATTGAAACAATAGATGGAAATATTACATGTTTTGAAGATACAACTATTTCAATGTTAGATCAGGAAGTCATTGATCATATGATGAGCTTATCCAAGCAAAAAAATATTTCATTTTTAGAAACCAGAAAATTACCGGAAATTCAAGAACACATTATTAAAAATCGAAGATGTGCCAATACTTTGTATTTTATTTTAGATCCAACTAAAAAAGGAATTTCACATGCCATTGAAAAAAGATGGCCCTTAAAAAATATTAAACGCATCTGTGCCATGAGTGATGGCTTTAGTCAAATTATGAACATTCCTGGTTATGAAACCATGAATAAAGTATTAGAAGGAATTGAAAATAATCCAGAAAAAATTCAAAGAGATTTATATGATTTTCAGCAACAAGATGCACAGTGCATTCAATTGCCAAGATTGAAAAAAAGAGACGATACAACATATGTTTTTGTTCGATTTTAAAGGAGAATTCAATGAAAAAGAAAAACAATGATGAATTCATTTATCCTGTTAATCCATATGACCCTTTTTATGATGCTTATTTTACTGGATTAATTCAAGATACACCTTTAAATCGATGGGCTTTATATTTATCGCTTCAATCACCTGTAACATCCAAACAAAAGTCTGTTAAACCCAAAACAAAGAAACAATCAATTCATGATGTACGCATACAAATGGAAGATAACTTAAGAGATAGTATGCAACGATTATTGACAAGAGAAAGATATTCAAGACAGGGTTTAGTTGAATATGTTTCGTTTAAAAAATGGAATAAAAAATGGGCAGAAGATTTTGTAGATTCTTTACATATAGATTTTGATGTGCAAGCAAAATTAAGAGGATTGGAATGCATAAAAGAAGGATTAAATGAAATAGAAGTAAAAAATATATTGGAAAAAGAAAAATATAGTATGGTTCAAATTCAAAATGTTTTAAATTTTTGTTTTAATAAAGAAAATGAATTAGCTCTTCAAAAATCGAAAGAATACCTGGAATTAGGGATTTCTTTTGAAGAATGGATCTCTAAATTAAAATTTGATGGTTTTGAATCTTGTATCGACTATTTATTATGGACACAATCCATTGATTTTAGCCATCAAGCTTATCTAAGAGCTAAAATAGAAGACTTATCCACTGTAGATGAATTGATGTTACGAGGTTTTAGTCATGAACAAAGTAAATATGCGATAGAAAGGATTCGAAATGAAGGAAATTAAATTAATTGTCAGTGATATTGATGGAACATTAATTGATTCTAAACATGAGTGTCCGATTCAAAATCAAAAAGGAATTGATTATGTTCGAAAAAAAGGAATTCCCTTTGCGATTGGAACAGGAAGACCTTATGCTATGGTTAAGAAAAACTTAAAAAAATGGGGTTTAGAAAACTTATGTGATTATTTGGTTTGCAACAATGGAGGGACTGTTATTGATTGTAAAAAACAAACAGAAGTGAATCAAAATCATCTTTCCAAAGAAGTGATTTTTCAAGTCATCGAGGCTTTTGAAGATTTAGAAGTATCTTTATGTGTATTTGACGAAGATACATTGGTCACAAACCAAATGACAGATGCCTATCATCGTCGTTGTAAAGAAGCACATATACATAAAAAATGCGAAGACTTAAAAAATTATATTTCGCATTCGTATCCAAAGATGTTATTGATCAGTGAAAATGACATACAAAAAGAAATATTGAAAAGATTTGAACAAATACAACCATCAAATTATCGGATGTTTGCCAGTTCACCGATTTTAACCGAAGTCGTTAATCCGAATTTAAGTAAAGTTGTTGGGATTGATGTTTTGTGTCAGCAACTGCATATTAATAGAGAAAATGTCCTTTGTTTTGGAGATGAAATGAATGACTTTGAAATGTTATCTTCTTTTAAAGGCGTTGCCATGGAGAATGCAGTCAATCCAATAAAAGAAATATGTGAATACCAGACTTCTTCTTGTCAAGAAGGGGGTGTTGGTGAATTTTTATTAAAGCATTTTTAAGATGAATTACCAAAATATAAGTGGTTCAATTAGAATCACTTTTTTCTTTGTCACATTGTTTTCACAATTCATATAATGTAAATAATATATTATTTGATGTAAAAAATAACCGGATTTAGAATATTTAAATATGATAAGATGTATTTACCAAATAAGACAGAATAATAT
>NZ_JBJEEY010000133.1:0-33940 GCF_051873555.1 Floccifex sp.
CATTTTTTTTTCACTTTTTTTCTGTAGCCTTATATTTAGAAAGGAAAAAACTGCCATGACAGAAAAAAAAGATGCATTAAAAACACTCAACAAAATATCAAATGATTTATTCAAAACAGCTATGCAACTTCTTTATGATCAAAACGAAGACATAGAATCTATGACTCTGGCCCGGTTCATGCTGAACCTGCATGAATCCATTGATACTTTTTTGAAAGTGAATAATGAAGGATAGAAACCAGAAATATGGTTTCTATTTTTCTATTAGATTTTCAATTCAATACTTTTGAAATGCGATACAACTTATCGACATATTAATATCTTTTTTCGTTGTTTATTTAATTGAATTGATTGCTGAAGTCTTTTTTAACAAATTATTCTTTTTTTATTCGCATTGTATTGATATTGGCTTTTTTTGCTTGTCTGGATAATTGATTCACTGGAATGTAATAAATTTTTCCGTCTTTTTTCGTATATGTACCGCATTGACGAAATTCAAAACGAACATTGTGTTGTATACATTGACTTCGAATATGTAAAGCCCACTCATAATCAAATAAACGAGCATTTTTATCGGATTCTCCACCAACGATGACCAATTCAATATTGTCTAAATACTTTTCAAGGTTTACATCTTCTAATAAAGGCTGACAAATAATGCATTTATGTTTGATGGGAAGTTCTTTGAAAACAGATAACTTATAATCCACATTTCTTTGATGCTCTACACTACATCCCACAACAACATTGTCATAACCATCTTTCCAATCTTCTGGTATACATTCCATAAAGCGATCAATTCGTTTAGTCAGAAATAGAAAAGTACAGTCTTGTCTTTCTTTGATCATTTTCCAGCAATCTTGTCGCCATATATCGGCTTGTTCGATCAAAAAATCACTTGAAAAACATACATAAACCAAACCGGAAGGACAATAGTAGTCTCCATTTTTCTTTTTTCGAATTGGATAATCAAATTGTTTTGTTTGAATAATCTGACTGGTATCTATTTTTCGTTTGGCATCTCCTTTATGGATATAACAAAATCGACAACTATCAGAGCATTTTATACAACCTCTCCATGGATTCCATGTACTCATTCTGCATGTTCCTTTTCATATTCTAAAAAAGATTGTGTTTTGTACCAATATTGAATGCCCCAGTTTTCATAGTTCCATTGTTCCATATATGGATTACATTCATAGTCAATATAATAAAGACAATCCTGGTATACTATAAAATTGGTTGGAAAGAAATCAATATTTATATTATGTTGATAAACTTGTTGCGCAATCTTTTGAATTTGATGATAATAAATTTCTTTCATTTCATCGTGTTTTACATAATGATAAATTGTATTTCCTGGAATATATTCTTTTAGAATTCTTTCTTTTTGTATATCGACTTCTAATAATTTTGGAATCAAAATTCCTGTTTTCTTTAAAACTTGATAGTCTTTTCGTTCACTTTCTAATTTATTGCCAAATGCATAATAATCACAAGGCTCATGGTGAATCTGTTTACAAACATATTCTTTTCCATTTCTTGAAACCAGATACGAATAGCCTCCTTTTCCATGCCCTAATAAAGAAAGAACTTCGTATTCTTTGTCATTGACTTTTATTTGATTAATAGACACTGATGCTGATGACATTGTATCCCTCATAATTCACATTGATATATAAATTTTTTTTATTTCGGGCATAGAAACTATTTTCGAATTCAGATAATTCTTTATTAAATCCATATTCTTTACAACTTTGTACATATTCTTTAAAATCATTTTTTGTCATATTACTTATATAAACCATAAAACCATTTTCGTTTTGATATTCAATATATCCAACTAAAGAAGAAGGCTTTGGAATCCGATCATCTATCCATTCTATTTCTTCCATTTCCATTGGATATTCCACAATGATTTCCAATCGTTTCATATCATTATAACTCAATGTAAGTTGTACCCCATCAACATTAAAGCCATTAAACCAGTCTTCGTATTCTTCTATATCAATGGTATAGGTTTCTTTACATTGTTCGAGATAATTCTGAAATTGAACAGGTGATATGTCATAAATATAAAAATCAAAGTATTCTGTGCTGGATTCTTTCATTTTACCAGATGTATATTCTATTTTTTCAATACAATCCATATCCGGCCATACAAAGTTTATATCTCCTGTTTGAGGAGCCTTTAATACAATACTTAAATCACTATCATAATGATACAATTCCAGTTTATAACCTTCTTCATTAAAAGCCACAAACGAATACATTGTCTTTTCAACATCTATACAATATCCCATTTCTTCACATTCACTTACATAGTCTTCATATTTAGAATCGGAAATTCCTTTTAATTCTAAATCCAGTTCTTCTTCATCATTTACCCAGATTTCACCACTTCGAGCATTGATTGCAGGGATTTTTGTGCTTAAGCCTGTATCCAGCCAATGATATGGATGGCCATAATACATCAAAAAAGAAATCACTACGACAATAGAAAGAATCAATAAACATTTTTGTATAACCCATTTGCGTTTGGATTTCTGATAAATTTGTATTGCTTGTTTGTATAAAACAGGATCATTTTGTTGTTTTAAAGATAAAGTAATGGTTTTCATCTCATTTAATACATTTTTTGTGATTTTATCGTTTGCCAGATTTTGTATTGTTTGAAAAATTTTATTTGTATCCATGATTTTATTCTATCATATCTTGATAACCAAATTTTAACAAATTTATTATTTGGTTTTCAAAATAAATTATTTTGTTTTTTTTGTTCTATGATACAATATCCTTACAAAAAAGATCATTTTCTTCATACTAGATACAAGGAGAAATTTTATGAACGCAACAGAATTATTCAACAAATGTGAAGGAAAAAAAGGAATTGAATCTGTCGAACAATTTCCTTCCACTTTTATTATCCATCTAAAAAAAGAAATTGAACTTGAATCCAGTGAAAACATAATTTATTCACAAAACATCATTGAAATCCATCATCCTTCTTCCTCTTTTTGTCAGGAATTTATGGATTGCATGAATCAAAAAGAAAAAATCAATATTTTAAATAAAATCTTAGAAACACTAGCAGGATGTTTAGTGCCTTTGATGCCGATGCTGATTTGTGCATCCATGTTTAAAACTGTCGCATCGATTTTGGGTCCAGATATGATGAATGTCATTTCCAGTGAAAGTCATCTATATATTTTATTTAATTTTGTAGCCGATGCTGGTTTCTATTTTTTCCCAATTGTTGTCGGTTATACATCGGCCAAAACATTTAAAGTTACTCCGGTTCTAGGTATGTTTTTAGGTGCTATTCTAATTCATCCTACTTTAATTGAAATGGCAAATGAAGGTATAAAATTTTCTGTATATGGCTTACCAATGACCCCTTTAAACTATACATCCACAATTTTACCAATCATTTTATCGGTATGGATTTTATCGTATTTGGAACACTTCTTTAATAAAGTCATTCCAGAAGCCATTAAAGCTGTTTTTGCACCTTTTTTGACTTTCCTGATTATGCTGCCTGTAACGCTTTGTTTCATTGCCCCTTTAGGAAATATTTTAGGAGAATACTTATGTAATGCTTTATTAACACTAGGAAATATGGGTGGTTTGATTCGTATCTTAACCATTGCGATTTTAGGAATGCTTTGGGAATTTATTATTATGGGTGGACTCCACTGGTTATTTATTTCTACCATCTTTATGATTCTAGCCTCTAATGGACAAGAAACCATTATTACACCAATGTGTGCAGCTGCTGCCTTTGCGGTTGGTGGCATGTGTGTTGGCGCTTTCTTACGTCAAAAAAATAAAAACGATAAATCCGCTACGATTTCTTATTTTATTGCCCAAGTCATTGGTGGAATTACAGAACCTGGTTTATATGGAATTGGTTTCCGTTATAAAAAACCATTTATTGGATTGATGGCTGGAGGTTTTGTGGGAGCTCTATATGCAGCCATTACCCATGTAACTGCCTATAACTTTTTACCTGTTGCCAATTTCTTATGTTTTCTAAACTATATTGGTGGATCAACTATGAATTTCATCCATGGCATTGTTTCAGGTATTTTAGGTTTTAGCATTGCATGTGTGGTAACATATTTATTGGGAATTGAGGAAGGCTATGAAAGATAAACAAAATTGTATTAAAAATTTAAAATGTATTTTATGCGATATCGATGGAACTTTATATGACTGGTCTCGTATATTAAGTCCAGAAACGATAAAAGTGATTCAAAAGCTCCATGATAAAGGTATTTTATTGGGATTGGCTTCTGGGCGTCCTTATGAAGAATTGTGTTTATATGCCAAAGAATGGGGATTTGATTTTGATTTTGATGTCATTATTGGTTTAAATGGAGCTGAATTATATGTTTCCCATCATTTATATGAATATTTTAAATTGTCTTGCGATACATTAAAAGAAATTATGGAATTCATGAAACCATTTGATGTGAATCCCTTTTTGTATTGGCACCAGAAATTATTGTGCATGAAAAAAGATAAGATGATGGAAAAATCGGCTGCTACTTCAAAGCGAAAAATAGTGGTTGCGGATTGTGAAGATATGCTTTATCAAGAAGAAAACGCAAAAATCATGTTCCGTATGAGTGAAGAAGAAGTCGCAAAAGTGGAGGCTTTTTTAAAAACGCATCCAAGCAAAAAATATGCAGGCTTTAAAACACAATCAACTTTAATTGAATTTATGGATCCTCGTATTTCAAAAGGCTTTGCCTTAGAAAAGCTTTGTGAAAAAACAAATATAAAGCCAGAACAAATTATGGCTTTTGGAGACACTACCAATGATAATTCCATGTTAGAAAAAGCTGGTTGGGGTGTTTGTCTTTTAAATGGCAGTCAAGATACCAAAGATATTGCGGATGAAATCACAAAAGATTCTTGTTCTAATGATGGTTTTGCGAATTATATAAGAGAAAATGTATTATGAAAAAAGCAGTTAGACAAATTCAGATTCATGATATTTTATTAGAAAAAGGGCGAATTCCTATTAAAGAATTGGCACAAATTTTAAATGTAACCAGTGAAACAATTCGCTCAGATATTGCCTCATTAGAAAATCAATCACTTGTTATCAAAGAACATGGATGGGTTCGCTTAAACCAGGCCAATAATGAAAAGCCTTTGTCTTTTCGAATCAATGAAAACAGTCAATTGAAAAGAAAAATTGCGATACGGGCATTTGAAGAAATCAAAGACGGTCAAGTCATTTTTCTAGATGCTGGAAGTACCATTTTAGCTGGCGTTGATGCTCTGGCTACCAAAAAAGATATAACAGTTGTTACGCATTCTTTATTAACGGCTTCTCGTTGTGTGGATTTAAATATTCATACAGTTTTAACGGGTGGAGACTTAAATAAAGGAAGTAAGAGAACAACAGGCTATTTTTCAAATTATTTAATTGATCATTATCATTTTGATATGGCTTTTACGGGTTCTTTAGGCATTAAAGATGTACATGGATTTACAACTGTTTCTTCGGAAGGCATAGATATCATTCGCCATGTCATCAATCAAAGTAACCAATTTTATGTCGTTGCGGATTCTTCTAAATTTGAAAGTGAATCCACTTATATTTATTGTCGATTTAAAGAAGTGGATTGTTTTGTAACGGATTCTATTAATGATGTTCAAAAAGAAAAAATCAAAGATGTAAAACGAATTATAACATTATAAGAGGCTGAAATTCAGCCTCTTAATGCGATATTGATGATTTTATTAAAATTCCATGTTCCAAAATCATAGGAATGAATACCAACACACTTTGTTTCATAGTTTTCATATTCTTTTAAATGAGAAACAACTTGAGGCGCAAAGAAAACAATATCATAGTCTTCAATACAATTTTTTAAATTTTCTAAATATGTTGAATCCACTTGTAAATTCATTCCAATTTCTTCTAAATTTTTTTCAATTTCACGTGCAAAATAACTGGAAGAAACACCAGATGAGCATACAAATAAAATCTTTTTCACATTGGTGTTTTGAATTACAATATCTTCTTGTTCCACATTTTCTGTATTTTTCATAAAATCAAAGAAAGACTTGAAATGCTGTGATACAAGTTGAATGTCATCAATCAAAAAGTGAAGTGAAAAAACAATGTCCTGGTCTTGAACAACTTCCAGTTGTACCAGCTGATCGCCTAAAAACGCAATCGTTCCTTTTTTTCCTTGATGATTAAATTCAATTTTATAAGGTGTATTTTCCTGTGCCATTGGAAAAGAAAGAATCCAATGATAGAAAAATGCTTCCAATGTGTTCATTTTCAACTCAATCATTTTATCACTCTTTTCTTAATGACAGAGTTATACACCATTTATTTTTTATTTGTCAATTCTTTTTCTTCTGTAAACGTTAACAACATGGAATTAAGCTCAATTGTACCTTTTCACGGCTATAATCAATATTAGATACCCAGACATGGACAATATCTCCTACACTCAAGACTTCACTTGGATGAGATATTTTATGATTTGCACATTTTGAAATATGTACCAGACCATCGCTATGTAAGCCAATATCCACAAAAGCTCCAAAATCCACAACATTTCGAACCGTTCCTTCTAGTTCTTGTCCAATATGTAAATCTTCTAGATGAAGGATGTCACTTCTTAATTGAGGGGCTTCAAATTTATCTCGATAATCACGAGCTGGTTCTTGCAGCGTTTGTACAATGTCTTGAAGTGTATATGCATCAGTATGTAATTGACTGGCAGCTTGTTGAATATCTATTTCAATAGGTACTCCCATTTTTTCAATGTGATAGACTTCCATTAATTTTTGTGTGAGTTCATAGCTTTCCGGATGAATGCCTGTGGCATCTAATGGATTTTGTCCATTTTCAATGCGTAAAAACCCAGCACATTGAATAAAGGCTTTCGGCCCTAATTTTTTAACATTCTTAATTTGTTGTCTATTTTCAAATAATCCATGTTCATTTCGATAATTCACAATTTCACTGGCAATCGCTTTTGTAAGTCCAGAGACATGACATAAAAGTTCAACAGAAGCGGTATTGATATTAACCCCTACACGATTGACAGATTTCGTTACCACAAAATCTAAGCGCTCTTTTAATTGTTTTTGTGGCAAATCGTGCTGGTATTGTCCCACGCCAATGCTTTGTGGATCTATTTTAATTAATTCTGACAAAGGATCTAGAACTCTTCGTGCAATGGAAACTGCACTTCTTTCTTCCACTTGTAAATCCGGAAATTCTTTTCTTGCTTCTTCCTGAGCACTATAAACACTAGCTCCTGCTTCAGAAACGATAATGTATTCACAAGAAATATGGTTTTCCTGAATCACTTTCGCAACGAATTCCTGGCTTTCTTTACTGGCAGTTCCATTTCCAATCGCAATGATTTGAATTTGATAGGTTTGAATTAAATGTATTAGAATTCGCTTGGCTTCTTGTTTCTTGTTCTGAGGAGCATGGGGATAGATTTTTTCTACTTTCAATAATTTTCCTGTAGAATCCAATACCGCTAATTTACATCCATGTGCATAGCCTGGATCAAATCCTAAAATGGTTCTTCCTTTTAGTGGTGGCTGCATCAATAGTTTTTCTAAATTCATTGAAAAAACTTCAATGGATTGTTCATGCGCTTTTTGTGATAATTCATTTCGAATTTCTCTTTCAACACTTGGAAACAATAAACGTTTACAGCCATCTTCTACAGCTTTTTCAATATAAGAAAGTGTAGCACATTTTCGATCTCTAGTAATGCCACGAATCGCATAGCGAATATTATTTTCTTCGTTAAAATCAAAAGAAACAGAAATGACTTTTTCTTTTTCAGCACGATTAATGGCCATAACCTGGTGATTCGCTAAATAACGAACAGGCTTTGAAAAGTCGTAATACAATTGATACACTTTTTTTTCATCTGTATGTTCTTTCTTTTCTTTTGTGATGAGTCTTCCATATTTTTCAATGGACTCTTTTACACGCCATCGAAGTTTTGGCTGATCACTGACCATTTCCGCAATAATGTCCATAGCACCTTGTAAAGCTTGTTGAATATCCAATACTTCTTCATTGATATATTTTTGAATGTCTTTTTCTTCAAATTGAATGGGACAAGAAACAATGATGTCCGCTAAAGGTTGTAAACCTTTTCGAATAGCCTCTGCTGCTCTTGTTTTTTTCTTTTCCTGATATGGACGATAAATATCATCGACCTGGGATAATTTCGTGCAATTTTCAATTTCTTTTTTTAAAGCATCTGTTAATTTTCCTTTCGTTTCAATTAAACGACACACATCTTCTTTTCGTTTTTGAAGATTTTCCATATATTTATATTCTTCTTCAATGCCTTGAATTTGTTCTTCATCTAAGCCACCTGTCATTTCTTTTCGGTAACGAGCAATAAAAGGGACCGTAGCTCCTTGTTGTAGTAATTGTAAAACATTTTGTACTTGTTGTTCCTGAATTTGAAATTGACTGGCTATTTTTTTCATATTTTCCATTTTTTCACCCCAAATCATTGTATAAAAATAAAAGAAGATTGTAAATTTATATTGATAGAGTAGAATAGTTATGAGGTGATTATAGTGAACGTAACAAAAGATATTCAATATGTAGGTGTCAATGACCACGACATTGATTTATTTGAAGGACAATATGTCGTAGAAAGAGGAATGGCCTACAATTCCTATGTGATTTTAGATGAAAAAATTGCTGTCATGGATTCTGTTGATGCGAATTTCGGTCAAGAATGGCTTCAAAACATTCAAAACGTATTAAACAATCGTCAACCAGATTATTTGGTAGTTCAACATATGGAACCTGATCATAGTGCCAATATTTCTTTATTAGCTCAAACGTATCCAGATATGATTATTGTTTCCAGTGTACAGGCATTTACAATGATGAAACAATTTTATGGAGATGATTTTGCGACTCGTCGTTTAGTTGTAAAAGAAGGTAGTACTTTGGAATTAGGATCGCATACGCTTCAATTTATTGGTGCGCCTATGGTGCATTGGCCAGAAGTATTAATGACATATGATTCAAAAGATAAAGTATTGTTTTCAGCCGATGGATTTGGTAAATTTGGTGCCAATGATATTGAAGACCCTGAAGGATGGGCTTGTGAAGCGCGTCGTTATTATTTTGGAATTGTTGGTAAATATGGAATGCAAGTTCAAAATGTATTGAAAAAAGCTTCAAAATTAGATATTCAAATCATTTGTCCTTTACATGGCCCTGTATTAAATGAAAATTTAGGATATTATCTGGATTTATACAATACCTGGTCTAGTTATCAAACAGAAAGTGAAGGCGTTATGATTGCGTATTCTTCTATTTATGGAAATACCGAAAAAGTGTGTCAGGAATTAAAACGTATTTTAGAAGAAAAAGGTTGTCCAAAAGTAGCCTTGAATAACTTAGCACGCGAAGATATGCATGAATGCATTGAAGATGCATTTCGTTATGGAAAAATCGTATTGGCTTCTGTAACATACAATGCAGATATTTTCCCTCACATGAAAACATTTATTCATCATTTAACAGAACGTAATTTTCAAAATAAAACCATTGGATTTATTGAAAATGGTTCCTGGGCTCCTATGGCAGCTAAAGTCATGAAAAAAGAATTTGAAAATAGTAAAAATATCACATTTACAGATACTACAGTTTCCATTCGCAGTGCTATGAACGAAACTACAAAAGCACAATTAAATGCATTGGCAGATGAATTATTGTAATGAAAGATATATTGGAAATTGTTATTGAAATAGCCAGAGAAGCTGGGCAAATATTCAAAAACAATCGGAATTTTGAAATCCATGAAAAAACAGATATTTCAAATATTGTGACTTCCATGGATGTACAAATTCAAAATCAAGTGATTCAAAAATTATTAAATTGTCCGATTGATGCTTGTATTTATGCCGAAGAACAAGGCAAACAAGAAATGAATGAAGGCTATGTATGGGTCATTGATCCAATCGATGGAACAACAAATTATGCCTATGACTATAAATGGAGTTGTATTTCCATTGCTCTTTTATTTCAAAAGCAAGTACAAATTGGTGTAATCTATAATCCATATTTGGATGAAGTATTTTATGCGCAGAAAAACAAAGGAGCTTATTGTAATGGAAACAGAATCCATGTAACAAATCATTTTTTGAAGAATTCCATTTGTGCAATTGGAACAAGTCCTTATTATCCAGAATTAATGGATATATCATTCAATCGAATTAAGGCTTTATTTTCTTATAGTAAAGACATAAGAAGAAGTGGAAGTGCCGCTTTAGATCTTTGTTCCCTGGCTTCTGGGAGAGTAGATGCATTTTATGAACAAAGATTGTCTCCATGGGATTTTGCGGCAGGTTCATTGATTATTCAAGAAGCCGGTGGCATTATTGAATCATTAGAAGAATTTTCATTTGAAAACAATATTTCCATTGTAGCCGGTAATTCCAATAACTTTCAAGAAATAGTAGATACAATAAAAAAGGCGTAACACACGCCTTTTTATATATTAAAAATTAAACTTACAATTAAAATCAAAATACCAGCAATTGATAAAATCATTCCTTTTTTATTTTCTTTTGTCATTGTAACAGATCCCACAATAGATATAACAAATGGAATCATAATCGCAAATATTTTAGGCATCGTATTTGTGACTTGTCCATCCAATCCTACTTGTACTGCTACAACATCTGGAAGAAAAAACCAGGAAACAATAGCCAATCCAATGGCTAGAATAATCAATAAAATTTGGATACTGTTTTTTTTCATTTTTTTTACCTTTATGTGCTTTCTACTTTTATTTTATGCTATCTTGACATATAATCAAGATTACTATGAATACGATAAAGCTTATAAAACCTTCAATCGAACATAAAGACATTGTAATGGATTTTCAATATGAATTTATAGAAGCAAATGAAAGAATTAGTGGAAGCGCTGGTTTAGAACAAGCCATTCATTATGAAGACTGGCTAAATGGAAATTGTATTCCACATTATGGAAAAGTCAAAGAAAAAATATATTTGGTTTTTGATGGCAATGAACTAATTGGTATTTGTGATATTCGATTAGAAACCAATGAATTCATCAATTTATATGCCGGTCAAATTGGATATAGTGTTCGTCCTTCTCAACGAAAAAAAGGCTATGCTTCACAAATTCTTCAATTTATATTAAAAGAAGCTTTTCAACTTGGTTTTTCAAAAATATTAGTTACTTGTAATGAAAACAATATAGCTTCCAGCAAAACTATTGAAAAAAATGGAGGAATATTCGAATCAATAATCCCCCATCCAGGTTATCCAAATGTAAAGCGATATTATTTTATGGCCAATAGTACAGAAAACTTATGATAAGAATAAATACAATTTACTTCTGTAAAACCACATAGATATAACATATCTATTTCTTGTTTTACACTGCATTCTTTATCTAGTTTTCTTCTTTCTTTCCAAAGCGTGATATCTTTTTGTGTAAGTCCACTTGAATATATTTGTGTTTCCCAAAATGAATCATACATTTGATTCATTTTTTTATTTTCTGCACAGAATTGGTCATAATTCACAAAAATACCACCTTCTGGTAGGAAATCATAAATTCGTTGAAATAATTCAAGTTTATTTTCTAAGTGATGAATGGATAAAGCTGATAAAATACAATCAAAATTTCCATTTGGAAATGCTTTAGTATAGTCCATTACTTGAAATGAAACACTAGAACATTCCATAAATCTTTTCTTAGCCATTTCTAACATATCTTGTGCAATATCTAATAAAACATAATCTGCCTTTGGATTTTCTTTATACCAAAAATAAGACAATAAACCGGTTCCAGCTCCTAGATCAAGGATATGTTTTGGTGAATCTATATTAGATAAAATAAAATGAGTAGATGTTTGATAGAAATCATCAAAACAAGGAATAAATTTTTTTCGATTTTGATCGTATTCCTCACTAATCAAATTGAACTGATTTTCAATATCCTTATTCATCAAAAAATCCTCTACATAAAGAAACAAATTCATCTATATTACTTATCATTGCCGGATGATTTCCATGTTGAAAAATGTGACTTTTTACTAAATTTGTTTGTGTCTTAATGTCATGAAACAGTTTATTATAATGTTCTTTTTCAAACATTTCATCCTCTTTACTCCCAGTTAATAACATTTTTACTTGTAGACTAGATAACGGCTGATGGAAAAAGATTCCAATTTGATTTGCATGATGAACAATTGCTTGCGTGTCCGCATCTAAAATTGTTTCCCAATCTTGTCCATGCATATATTCCATCATAGTACAAAATTCTTGATTTTGTTTTGCGTATTGTCGTCCAATTTGAATTTGTTCTGTAATATACGAATTAGCTTGAATTCCTTCAAAGCTATCCGCCACCACTGCATGAATTTGTTTTGGATTTTCCAGTGCCATATTTATTGCAACTAAAGCACCTCCAGAACATCCAATAACATCCACTGCATCCAATTGTTTGTATTCACAAAATGCCATGACTTGTTTAGCCCATTCAAACCACAAATCAATTGGCCACAAATCAACTCTCTGGGATTGTCCACATCCTAAAAAATCCAATAAGAAAACATGATACGTATCAGTAAATTTCAAAACAACATTCATAAACATTTTACTAGATGTTGTATTGCCGTGTAACAATAATAAGGGCTTACCCGCTCCATGTTCTTCATAATATATTTTATGACCTTCATATACAAAATAACTCATATTGTTATCCTTTCATGACTATTTTCATTATTATAATATTCCCATACTCTTTAAAATAAATAACCATAACGTAATAGAAAACCCACTTAATAAAGTAGTAATCATCACCACTGTACTAGATAAAGTACCTTCATGTCCCATATTCTTTGCCATGACATAACAAGTGACTGTAGAAGCTGATCCTAGCATAATTAAAATCGCCACCATTTGGTCTTGGATAAAGCCAAAGTGAATAGCTAATGGAATAAAAAGCATACAAAAGCCAAACAGTTTCATAAAACTAGCAATAACAGCTGATTTTAGACTTCCTTTTGCTTTTTCAAAATTAAAAGAGGCTCCCATCGCAATCAATCCCAAAGGAGAAGCTAAAGCAGAAATATAATCAATAGTTTTTGATAAAACAGGTGGATATGGAAGTTGAAAATAGGAATAAAATATTCCAATCAGAATTCCAATAATAATTGGATTTTTTAAAATACCAAAACAAGTTTTTTTAATTAATTGTTGATCAATACCATGAAGACCTGGTTTAAAAAAAGATAAAACGATAACGGCTACAATATTATATAAAGGCACACTTCCAATAATCATTAAAGGCCCCATAATAGAATCTCCATAAATATTTTGAATCAAAGCCATTCCCAGCAATGCTGCACTAGAACGATAAGAAGCCTGAATAAATTCTCCTTTATTTTCTTCTTTTAATAAAATAGAAATCACAAAAGATATCAAAATACTTAATACTGTCACACCAAAACAAAATAAAACAAATTTTGTATTCCAGCTTGTTTGAATATCAATGGTGGCCAGATTTTTAAAGACCATGACAGGTAATGGAATTAAGAACACAAAGGAATTGAGTTGTTTAGCAAAAGATTGAGACACAATATTCAATTTACGAAATATAATTCCCAATATCATTAATAAAAATACAGGTAATGTCGCATTTAAACTAAAAATTAAATTTTCCATAAAATAAGACTATCACAATGATTTTTATGATACAATCTTTTCATGGAAACAAATTTAAATATACAAGATAACAAAGAAACATTTGAAATTCTAAAGGATTTCCCTTTAAAAGGCATTTATTATCAAGGAGAATACGGAATAATTGATACTCGATTTAAAAAAGAATCAAAAATATATATCGATGCTTTAAATGATATTTTATTTAAAATGATTGAGCACAAACAAAGTTTTGATCAAGCTGTTTTTCATTCCACTCGCTTTGAAATATTAGAAGACTATTCTCAAGGTTTTTTAAATCAGCAACAACTCTCAGATTATTTAAAAGACTCTTATATGGATGAAACAATGGCTGGTGGAAATCCCATCAATGATGTCTATATTCGCTAAAAAAGGAAGCAATCGCTTCCTTTATATTGTTTCTAACATCATTTGAGCATCACTGGCTGCTTTGACTTTGTCATTGGCATAGATAATGATTTCATTTTCATCAATGACATAAGTAGTACGTACTACACCCATATATTCTTTTCCACACATCTTTTTTTGATGCCAGACATCATAAGCTTGAATGACATCTAATTCTTCATTAGAAAGAAGAGTAATACTTAAATTTTGTTTTTCTTCAAAACGTTTATGCGATTTCACGGAATCTTTGCTTAAACCTAAAATCACAACACCTTTTTGTTGAAACTCTTCTTTGAATTGTGAATACGCACATGCTTGTTTTGTACAACCAGCTGTATTGTCTTTTGGATAAAAATACAATAATACTTTTTGCCCTTTAAATTCACTTAAAGAACGTGAATGACCGTCTTGATCCAATAAAGTGAAATCTGGTGCTTTACTTCCAACTTCTAACATATCAATCTCCTATAGTCGCTACCATTACCGCTTTAATCGTATGCATACGATTTTCAGCTTCATCAAAAACAACTGAATTTTTAGAACGGAACACTTCATCTTCGACTTCACGAATATCTACACCCAGTGTTTCCATTTTTTCTTTGGCTACTTTTGTTTCAAAGTCATGGAAAGAAGGAAGACAGTGCATAAATAAACAATCTGGATTCTTTGTCATGTCCATCATGTTTTGTGTCACTTTATATGGTGTTAACATTTGTACTCTTGGTTTATAAAGACTTTCATCTTCTCCCATACTCACCCAAATATCTGTATAAATAACATCTGCATTTTGTACAGCTTCTTGTACATCATGACAAATTTCTAAGATAGCTCCACTTTTCTTGGCTTCCTGTTGGCAATACGCCCAGACTTCTTCATCAATTTTTAATTCTTTGGGTCCCATGCAGACAAAGTGCATCCCCATTTTGACAGCTCCATACATTAATCCATAACAAACATTGTTTCGTATATCTCCACTGAAAACAAATTTCACTTGATTTAATGGTTTATTCAAATGTTCTTCAATTGTTAAAAAATCAGCCAATGTCTGTGTTGGATGATCCACATCGGTTAAACCATTCCAGACAGGAATTCCAGAATGTTTTGCTAATAATTCTACGGTTTTCTGTTCAAATCCACGATATTCGATGCCATCATACATGCGTCCCAATACTTTGGCTGTATCTTCAATAGATTCTTTTTTACCGAATTGTGAATGATTTAAAAAAGTGACATGGGCTCCTTCATCAAAACAAGCCACTTCAAAGGAACAACGCGTACGAGTGGATGTTTTATCAAAAATTAAAACCACATTTTTTCCATTTAAATGTTTTTGAATCGTTCCTTCTTTTTTTTCTTTTTTTAATTGTTTTGCCAAGTCCAGCAAATAACGGATTTCTTCTTGCGAATAATCACGTAATGTTAAAAAATTCCTTCCTTTTAGATTCATATTCAATGCTCCTTTTTTATGTGATTATTCTATCAATTTTAGGTTTTAAATTCTATAGATGTTCTAAGATTTGTACACCTTTTTTATAAATCCAAACCACTAAAATAAGGCTTATAATTGATAATAGTACTAAAATCAAGATTGCATAAATATAAACGGAAATAAATTTATGAACGAAATAGTAAATTCCAGCAATCGCAAATACAACAATCCAGTTTCCAAATAACGCTACAAAAGGCGCCATGCCTTGTTTGATAACAGCTGTTTCATTTGTCCATTCCATATTTGGAAATTTTAATCCTAAAAACAATCCATCTAAATCAGAAAAAACAACAATTAAAATACTATACAAAAAAATAAAAATAGTTTCTAAAATCGAGAATTTTAATAACCAGATCAATACGATATCTAATACAAATAAAGGAATGATCGTAAACAAAAAATGTAAATTAAATTTAGCTTGTAAAATATCGATTTGTTTTACTGGCAATGTTTGAAGAATCCACATGTTTTTTCCTTCCAATGAAACTGAAGGTGCACTAATCATATTAGATGTAGCTACAAAGCCAATGATGGTCATGGCAATGATAAGCAACAAAGAAGAATCTGATAAAAATACTAACATATCTAAAATCATTTCTTTTTGAAAAATACAAACAATAATTAATAAAATTGTAAAGACCGATCCAATACCTGAATTTAACATGTAGGTTGGAGAACTAAAGAAACGAAGCCATTCTTTTTTCAATAAAGCTGTTGAAACATTTGTTTGTTTAATACTCTTGGCATTGTATTCTTTTTTCTTTTGTCCTTTATTTGTCATTAATAAACGATCAAAGCGCATATAAACCAATGCATATACAATGATTACACTAACAACTGATAAAATGAAAATTATTCCTGTCGAAATATAGTCTCCATCTCCTGCTTTTCCTAACACATATAATATATAGCCTTTATCTTTAAAAGAAACTGCCAATGTCATAGCTTTTAAAATTAAATCCTGGAAACCAGATACAATTTTAAAATAAAAATAATAATAAATACCAATAAATCCAAGAGATAAAAATACTACAATAATGGATTTATTTTTTAGACGAACACTGATTTGAGCCACTACCCATCCTAATAAAGTCGATAAAGCCAATACTATAAAAGATAAAGCTACCATTAATAGAATTTGACAAATCAAACTGGATATTGTGAATCCAAAACCAATTTGTCCAATCACCATAGATGGAAGAAAAGCTATAGCCATATACACAAAACCCATGACATATACGCCTACTAATCGAGATAGAATTAAATCTTTTTTATGGATTGGTAAAGACAACATCAATTCATTGTCTTTGGGTAAATATAAACTGGCATAGGTACTGAATACAGAGCCAAAGACACCTAGAATAATAGAAACCAAAGACATAATACAATAATAAAACCAGTTAATACCGAGTCCTTGAAAAGTCGATACCATCAAACCGGCATAAACACCAATGGCTAAGGCCAATGTCAAAAAAACAAACGCAAATAGAAAACCAAAACCTATTTTACTGGATTTTGAGCGTGGAACGCCTTTATGGTTGTCATAAAACAAAAACGAAAACGATTCCAGTATTTGTTTGTGAATTAATACCTTTAACATATTATTCCTCCAATTCCAGGAAGACTTCTTCTAAAGAAGTATCGCCTTTGACTTCTTCCATTGTTCCAGAAACCACTAATTTTCCATTTTTTATAATAGCTACTTTATCACATAACTTTTCAGCTACTTCTAAGACATGTGTCGAAAAGAAAATAGAATTTCCTTGTTGACATATTTCTTTCATTAACATTTTTAATTGATGCGAAGCCTTTGGATCCAAGCCCACAAATGGTTCATCCATAATAATTAATTTCGGATCATGAACCAAAGCCGAAATAATTGCTAATTTTTGTTTCATTCCATGAGAATATGTACTAATAAAAGAAGGTAAATCCTCTTGAATTTCAAACATTTGTGCATATTTTTCAATACGATGTTTTCTTGTTTCCTGCGATATTTTAAATATATCGGCAATAAAATTTAAATACTGAATCCCTGTCATAAAATGATATAAATCTGGATTATCTGGTATATAAGCGACTTTTGATTTACACAAAATCGGATCATCTTTTATATTGATTCCATCAATATAAATATTTCCTTCATCAAAATCCAAAATACCACAACAAGCTTTAATTGTTGTTGTTTTACCAGCTCCATTGTGACCAATAAATCCATAAATTTCATTGGGAGCAATATGTAGATTCAATTGATCCACAGCTTTTTTGTCTCCATACTTTTTTGTTAAATTTTCAATTCGTAACATAATTCTTCTCCTTTATTTCTTTGATACATTCCTTTATATGTTTCATCTAAATCCTCATTTGTCTATAAGAAATAACTTCAATTTCCTGCAGTTGCTGCCAAATAAACGTGAAATATTATTTAGATGTTGCCATAATCATTCTCCACTTCTATCATATCAAACTTCATTTTATTCAATACCACTATTATTGAGGTGGTTGTGTCAATAATAAACCTTCCCTTTAAGGGAAGGTCAACTATATTTTGGATTTTATCCATGGATATTTCCAATAAAGGATTTGTGCAATGCTTCCAACAATGATATTGCTGATTAACATACTCATCCAAATTCCAATAATACCTAAATTTGTATATTTTGAAAAAATATAAATGAAAGGAATTCGTATTCCCCATAGACGAAGAATCGATAAAAGAAAACTAATATGAGTATGTCCCGATCCATTGAATACAGCACATAAATTGAAATACCATGTACAAAATGGTCCTGTTAAAAGGGTAAAGAAAACAAAGGTGGATGTATATGATAACAAAGATGAACTGGCATCGGGTACAAACAAATAAATAGATGGTTTTATCCACCACATTCCCAATATAAAAACAAAAATAGATAAAATCGTAGTCAAAAGCATAGCATAGTTATAGCTTTGTCTGGCTCTTTTTTCTTGATTGGCACCTAAATTTTGTCCAATAAAAGTTGGAAGAACATTAGAAAAAGCTATAATGGGAATGTTATATAAATTTGAGAGTTTTTCTCCAATCCCATAGGCTGACATGGCTACTGCTCCATAAAACACAATATACTTATTCATTAATACAAAACCAAGAGATTCTAAAAACTGGCCAAAGGCACATGGTAAAGATAATTTAAGGATTTTTATGCCTTCCTGAATTTTAAAAGAAAAAGAACGAAAATTGATATAGACATTTTGATTTTTTCGACAAAGAGAATACAAAATAACAGGTATGACAATCCATTTAGAAATCACGGTAGCCATAGCTGCTCCTTTAACACCCAATGAAAAACCAAAAATAAATATAGGATCGAATATCATATTTAAAATAGAAGCCAATGCACTAATGATCATTCCACTTTTACTGTTTCCACATGCTTGTTTTATGGCCATATAAATAGTAATCATAAATAAACCAAAATAATCAAAGGCCATAATTTGTAGATAAGAAAAGGATTCGGCATAAATCTCTTTTGGTGTTTTTAAATAATGTAAAATCGGATGGCATAAAAAATAAGTAGAAATAGTTAGAATCAATATAAATAAGAAACAAAAAAATAAAATTTGAACCGCATAGTCACTTGCTTTTTTATAGTCTTGTGCTCCATAATAATGCGATATAATGGCAGTGGTTCCAGCTGCTAATCCATTGGCAATGCTTATGGCACACCATAATAAAGGAGTTGTCAAAGAAATGGCTCCTACACTTAATTCTGAAATTTTACCAACAAAAAAAGTATCCACTAATCCATAGAGTGAATTGAAGATATTTAGAATCATGAGTGGCAATGCCATTTGAATAATCGACTTTTTTAAGTTTCCTTGAATCGCATTTACAGCTTTCATATTAAAATTCTAGCATATTATTCCACTATTGTATCCATTCTTTCCAATTGTATTGAATCTTTCCGTTTTCAATTTATAATGAAATAAACAATAAGTCTTAAGCTAGAAGGAGAAAAAAAGTGAAAAACAAATTTATTTTATAAATGGTCCTTACAAGATAATAAAAAGTAAGGGCCATTTCAATTTAGACAAAATTATGTCCAACTTTTCCATTTTTATTTTCTTTTTATTGATTTGATTTATAATGAAATCAGAAAAAGAGGTACATACCAATGGACAAATAAAAAAGTTTATCTATAGATAATTACCGCTATAGATAAAAAAGAAAAAGGTAATTTGATATAGATAAAAAAAGTGAAAGGAGATAAAGAGTGAAAAACAGATTCATTATATGATTGGCCCTTACAAGAGACAAAAAAAGTAAGGGCCATTTTTTTTGGTTTATTGAAAAAATGAATCACTCTTTGTATAATGAATTTAGTGTAAATGGAGGATAACAATATGGTATCTTGGAAAAATTTTGATGCATTAGATTCTTATCAAACTCTAATGACATTAAAAAATCATGTAAACGTAAAAAAAGAATTATCAAGTGAAACAGGGGCACAACGTGTAAGAGATTATCAATGTGCTATGGCAGCTGACATGAGTTTTAATTATGCTTCCAAAGAAGTGGATGCAGATGTTTTAGCTGCTTTACAACAGCTTTCAGATGAAGCGCAATTAACAGAAAAATTTGAAGAACTATACAATGGAGCGATCATCAATACAGGAGAAAATCGTCTGGTTCTTCATCACCTGGCTCGTAATCAATTGGGAAACGATGTCATTGTTGACGGTGTTAATAAACGTGAATTCTATGTTTCTCAACAAGAAAAAGCTGCTGATTTCGCCAAAAAAGTACATGCGGGTAAAATTGTGAATGAAAAAGGAGAAGCATTCACTACTGTTGTTCAAATTGGAATTGGTGGATCGGATTTAGGACCCCGTGCTTTATATATTGCTTTAGAAAACTGGGCAAAAGCCAATAACACATTTAAAATGGAAGCTAAATTCATTTCCAATGTCGATCCAGATGATGCCGCTGCCGTTTTAAATTCAACAGATTTAGCGCATGCATTATTTATTGTTGTATCAAAATCTGGAACTACTTTAGAGACTTTGACAAACGAACAATTTGTCAAAGACGCTTTAATTAATGCTGGATTGGATCCATCAAAACATATGTTAGCTGTTACAAGTGAAACATCTCCTTTAGCTAAGAGTCCAGACTATTTAACAGCTGTATTTATGGATGACTATATTGGTGGTCGTTATTCGTCTGTATCAGCTGTAGGTGGAATGGTTTTATCTTTGGCATTTGGACCCGATGTATTTGCACAAATTTTAGAAGGAATGGCAGTTGAAGATAAACTAGCTACCAATAAAAATATTTTAGAAAACCCAGATTTATTGGATGCTTTAATTGGTGTATACGAAAGAAATGTACAAGGCTATCCAGTAACTGCTCTTCTTCCTTATTCACAAGCATTGGCTCGTTTCCCTGCACATTTACAACAATGCGACATGGAATCCAATGGAAAATCTGTTAATCGCTTTGGTCAGCCTATTAATTATGTAACAGGTCCAGTTATTTTTGGTGAACCAGGAACAAATGGACAGCATTCTTTCTATCAATTGTTGCATCAGGGAACTGATACAATTTCTTTACAATTTATTGGATTTAAAAATTCTCAAATTGGAAAAGATGTCATCATTGAAAACAGTACAAGTCAACAAAAATTAAATGCCAATGTAGCTGCTCAAATTGTTGCCTTTGCGTGTGGTAAAGAAGATGAAAATCCAAACAAAAACTTTGAAGGAGGACGTCCTTCCAGCATTATCATTGGAAATCAATTAACTCCAGCTAGTTTAGGTGCTTTGTTAGCTCACTTTGAAAACAAGATTATGTTCCAGGGATTTGTATGGAACTTAAATAGTTTTGATCAGGAAGGTGTACAATTAGGTAAAGTGTTAGCTAAAAAAGTTTTATCTGGAAATAGCGATGGTGCTTTAAAAGTATATGCAGAATTATTAAATATCTAATTATTTGGCGTGAGTATTCACGCCTTTTTTATTGGTATTGAATTGCTTTACCATTGAACTTTTTTTCTTTTCATGTGATATAATCGTTTCAATGAAGGTGATATATTGCACAAATTAGTAGAAGAATTTTCGGCTTGTCAAAATATTTTAGAAGCTTTAGGCGATCAAACACGTCAGTATCTTATTTTAGAAATGATGAAAATGGGAAACTGCAATGGCCTTCGTGTAGGAGAAATTTCAAAGAAAACAAATTTATCGCGTCCTTCTGTATCACATCATCTTCAAATTCTAAAAAAAGCAGGAATTATAAATATACGAAAAGAAGGAACAAAAAATTATTATTATTTTGATATTGATGTAAAATCTATGGATCAATTAATAAATATGCTCAATCATGTAAAACAAATAATGGAGGCTTTACCTGATAGAAGCGATGATTGGAGGTAATAAAAATGGACTTAATGGAAGCAATGAAAAATCGTCATAGTGTACGTCAATATGAATCTTTTCCCATTGAAAGTAATATTTTATCCATGTTACAAGATGAAATTGATAGTTGCAATAAGGAAAGTGGTTTACATATACAGTTGATTGTCAATGAACCAAAGGCTTTTGATGGTTTTATGGCTCATTATGGAAAATTTAGTGGCGTATCAAACTATATCGCATTAATTGGATCAAAAAACGAACAATTAGATGAACTATGTGGATATTATGGTGAAAAACTGGTTTTAAAAGCCCAGCAACTTGGATTAAACACATGCTGGGTGGCTATGACTTATAAAAAAATACCAGGAACTTTTGAAATCAAATCAAATGAAAAATTAATGGTTGTGATTGCCCTTGGTTATGGAAAAACAAATGGAGTAGCTCACAAATCCAAAGAAATGAATATGGTAAGCAATGTCTGTGAAGATTTTCCTGAATGGTTTAAAAAAGGTGTAGAAGCTTCTCTTTTAGCGCCTACGGCTATGAATCAACAAAAATTTTATATCACATATACTGATGGATTTGTATCAATTAAACCTGGATTTGGATTCTATTCAAAAGTGGATATGGGCATTGTGAAATATCATTTTGAATTAGGCGCCAAAAAAGAAAATGTGAAATGGAAATGAAAAGGGCAATTTGCCCTTTTATTCAAGTCCTAATACAACAGGAACCGATTTATAGCCAACGCCCATACGATCAATTCCCATATCAATTAATTCTAAGAAATGTTCCCGTGTTCGAATGTGTCCACTTCCCTTTACTTTTATTTGATCACCAACTTCATCCATCATCATTTGAATGATTTCACATGTAGCACCATGATCATCATATCCTGTTAGAAAACCTGTACTTGTTTTGATCCAATCCGCTTGTCCTTTAACCACTGCATGACATGCATTACGAATTTGTTGCTCATTCAACGCGCCTGTTTCAATAATAACTTTACATTCAATTCCTTTTTCATGACAAACATCAGCCACTGCTTTGATATCTTTTGCCACTTCATCATATTTTCCAGCACGAATCAAGCCAAAATTAGCAACCATATCCAATTCTCCAACACAATCCGATTCCAAAGCCAGCTTTGCCTGGGCAACTTTAGATTCTGTGGAACTATTTCCAAATGGAAAATCACAAGTCGGTCCTATTTTTGTTTGTGTTCCTCTTACAATGGGTTCACATAGTTTCATATAACCTGGACTAATACAGACTTGAGCTACTTTTAATTCCACTCCTTTTTTACAATATTTCACAATTTCATCCGGTGTAAATTCAGGTTTCAATACACTGTAATCAATATAAGAAGCTAATTCTTCTATACTCATGTCTTTTGCTTGTTTATTTGATTTCATATGGACCTCCTTTTTCTTTAGTATAAGAAAAAAACTTCCCTGTTTTCAAGAGAAGTTTGATTTTTATCGAATTTCAACTATACGCAAATAATCTGTTGCCCCGGGAAGACCTGGTGTACCACCCGTAATAATAATTGTATCACCTGGCTTACATCCGTTTTCTTTGGCAATAATTGTGGCAATATTTTTCATGCCCGTTGCTGAAGAAAATTCACGTGTCATCACTGGGTGTATGCCCCAATAGGCATTGATTTGATTAAATGTTGATTTAACTGGAGTAGCTCCAATTAATAAACATTTTGGCTTATATTTCGCCATTTTAATGGCTGTTGTTCCACTTTCTGTAAAGGCAATAATCGCTTTTACATCAAATTCAGTGGCCATTTCGGCTACCGATAAACAAATGGCTTCTGATTTATCTTTTGGACAAGCACCTTTTGCCTGACGATAATATCCTTTATAGTCGAAATTATATTCAGTCATTAAAGCAATTCTTGCCATCATATCAACGGCTTCTACAGGATATTGACCCGATGCAGATTCTCCTGATAACATGATGCAATCTGTTCCATCATAAATCGCATTGGCAACGTCACTGACTTCGGCACGCGTTGGAACAGGACTATTTTGCATGCTTTCTAACATTTGTGTTGCCGTAACAACTAATTTGCGTTTTTCATTGCATTTATTGATAATATCTTTTTGAATGGCTGGAACCATTTCAGCTGGTACTTCTACACCTAAATCACCACGAGCAACCATAATTCCATCTGCTTCCTCAATGATTTCGTCAATATTAGAAACACCTTCCTGGTTTTCAATTTTGGCAATGATTTTAATTTCCATGTGATTAAATTCCGCCAATAATTTACGAATATCCAAAATATCTTGAACGCGTCGAACAAAAGAAGCAGCAATAAAATCTACGCCTTGTTCACATCCAAATTGAATGTCTTCAATGTCCTTTTGTGATAAATAATCAAATCCCAATTTAATATTCGGAACATTAATTCCTCTTTTATTTTTAACCATTCCACTGTTTAAACAACGACAAACGATGTCTTTGTCAACAACTTCTTTTACCATTAAATCAATAGCACCGTCATTGACTAAGATATGAGTTCCCTTTTGAACGTCTTGATATAATTCTTTATAAGTAATGGAAAACTGATTAGAAGTACCTACTACATCTTCATATGAAATTGTGATATCAGTATTCTTTTTTAATTCAACACAACCATTTTCAAAATCTCCAGTACGAATTTCTGGTCCTTTTGTATCTAATAAAATCGAAACATTTGAATTCAATTCTTTATTAATTTCACGAATTAAATCAATTTTCTTTTGGTGTTCTTCATGTGAACCATGAGAAAAATTCATTCTCATTATATCCATTCCAGACTTAACCATTTCTGTTAAAACTTTTTTGTTTTCACTTGCTGGACCAATTGTACAAATAATTTTTGTCTTCTTAATTCCTGCCATACTATCCTCCCATAGAACATATGTTCTATATCACACATTTATTCATTATTCACAATTTTTTTTATCGTGCAAGCAAAAAAAGAGTGAAAGCGTATTCAACTTTCACTTTATAACAACGGCGCAAAAATACGTAAAATTTTATCAAATAACTGGTAAAGAACACGTGAATTTAAATCTTCTTTTTTCATTAAATGTGATTTAGACATTGTATCTTTCATATCTTTTTCTAAGTCTTCAAAGACATTACATTCATAGAAAATGGAATTGCATTCAAAGTGTAAAAATAAAGAACGATAGTCTAAATTCACAGTTCCAATCGTACAAATATCATCATCTATCAAACAAGCCTTGGCATGTAGAAAACCTGGTGTATATTGATAGATTTTTATGCCTGCATCGATTAAAGAACGACAATAACTTAATGACATACGATATACCATTTTTTTATCTGGAATACCTGGAATCATTATACGTACATCCACGCCTCTTAAAGCCAATGTACAAAGCGATTCCATCAATGAATCCCCTAAAATCAAATAAGGCGTATAAATCCATACACGTTTTGTTGCACATGAAAAAGTATCTAACAGCAATTGACGCGAGATGTGTCTTTTTTTAGCAGGTGAATCATAATAAGATACGATATATCCATTTTGTGTATTTTTATTTTCAAATTCATGTAATAAATTTTCTCTTTCGATTTTCTGATTTGAAAAAGCATTCCATAATTCAATAAACATATAAGTATATTGATTTACGGCATCTCCTGTGATTTTAAATCCAATATCTTTCCAATGTCCATATTTTTCTTTGACATTGATATATTCATCCGCAACGTTGATGCCTCCGCTAAAACAAATTTCATTGTCCACAATCAGCATCTTTCGATGATCTCGATTATTGAGTTCAGCTCGAATAAAGACCAGTGGATTAAATGGAATACATTGAATGCCGTATTCATTTAATTTTTTAATATTTGTGATAGAATACGTACTCACTGATCCAATGTCATCATAAATAATTCGAACATCGACTCCTTTTTTTACTTTTTCTTTTAATATATTCACAAAACTATTAAAGAACAGTCCTTCTTCAATAATAAAATATTCAATAAATACAAATTTTTTTGCTCCTTCAATAGCTTTAACCATATCTGGAAACATATAATCTCCTAATGAATAATATTGAATATCTTTTACATAGGTAATGGGATTTCCGATACTTTGAAGTGTTTGACTAAAGCGAACATTTCTTTGTTTTAATTCTACTTGAATTTGAGGATTTGTTTCTATTTTATAATCCAATTGATTTTTTGATTTCGTTATTTTTTTATCCAATGGCTTTGCGGTTCTTCGATTTCCAAAAGTCATATAGAGCCAGGCTCCAAAAATCGGAAAAGGAAGAATAATCAAAATCCACATAATTTTATAATTGGCTTCTTCATATTCAGAAACAATAGTTAATACAAATAATAATGCACAAATCGTAAGTAATTCATTCACAAATGGAAAAATAGAATTTAAAAAATTCCATAGAAATAAGTACCAAAGCACTTGCAGAATCACTGCTGGAAAAATCGCAAATATACGTCCAATAATTCGTTTCATATAACTCCTTAAAATACTAAAATCACAATTCCTAAAATCAATAATACAACACCTGTTAATTGATTCAATGTTTTATTATCGACATGATTAGCAATTTTACTGGCTATTCTTGCCCATATTAATGTGAAAACAACACATAAACTCCAAATTGTAAAATCAGGTAATCCTCCTATTAAAAAATGAGAAGCAGCACCGGTAAAGGCAGTAAAAGCCATAATAAATACACTGGTTCCTACTGCTGTTTTTAATTCATAGCCTAGTACACTTGTTAGAATCAATAACATCATCATACCACCGCCAGCACCAACAAATCCACAAATGAAGCCAATAAACATACCGCAAATCAAGGATTGAATGATTCTTTTTTTCAGAGAAATGTTTTCTCTTTTTTCTTTGGTTGTCATGACTGGTTTAAAAATAAATTTAATACCTAATAAAAGTGTCATATATACTGAAAAATTGCCCATGGTTTGTGAAGGAACTAATTTAGCAATATAGCTTCCGATAACAGTAAATACTAAGACACTTATCATCATAATGATTCCATTTTGAATGTCTAAGTTTTTATTTTTTCCATAGGTATAGGCGGAAATAGCACTGGCTAATACATCACTGGACAAAGCAATTCCCACAGCTTGATAAGGTTCCATGTCTAGAAAAGCAATCAACATAGGGGAAATAATAGCTGCTGCAGATAATCCAGCAAATCCAGTTCCCAGTCCAGCTCCCATTCCAGCTATAAATGTTACGAATAAAATTTGAATGAAATTCATTCTTTGCCTTCTTTCATATGTTCCATATTATTTTCCAATTGACGAATAGTTTTTAAAAAAATTTCCAGTTCCTGCGGATTAATGCCTTCAAACAAATCTTTTTTAAATTCTTTTTGAAGATTCATTCCCTTTTGAATAACGGAATCCGCTTTCTTAGTCAACAATAATTTGGTTTTCCGTCGATCTCCTTTTACTACATCTCGAACTAAATACCCATCATTTACTAATTTATCTACATTAATTGATACTAAATTTGCTTTGATGCGTCGCATTTTCACAATATCCCCAGCTGTTTTATACATAGGATGATTGGCTAAAAACATCAGAATATCAAATGCGGTTTGTGGCAAATTATATTCATGACACAAAGGTTTACATCGGTTTGAATACATCGAAACAAGATGAAATCCAAACTCCATACTCTTTTCCATATTTCTCTCCTTCAAAAATAGATAGTTCATTTTTGAAGTATTATATATCCAAGATTTGTCTATGTCAAACAATAAAAAAAAGAAGTAGACAAGCTACTTCGTTCCAAAAATACGATCCCCGGCATCTCCTAATCCAGGACAAATATAAGCATTTTCATTTAATTGCCGATCCAGACAACCTACATAAATCTCAACATCTGGATGTGCCTTCGATAATTTTTCCAATCCCTCAGGTGCTGCAATAATGCACATAAACTTAATATGTTTTCCGCCTTCTTTTTTAATTTGATCAATAGCATCAATGGCAGAACCACCTGTTGCCAACATTGGATCAGTTACAACGATTAAACGTTTATCAATGGGTTTTGGTAATTTACAATAATATGGATGTGGAATAAATGTTTCTTCGTCTCGATACATTCCAATGTGACCTACACGCGCATTGGGAACCAATGCCAGAATACCAGAAACCATTCCCAGTCCAGCTCGTAAAATTGGTACAACAGCTAATTTAGGTCCTGCAATACATGGAGCCATTGTTTTTTCAATCGGTGTTTGTACTTCTATTTCTTCCAATGGTAAATCCGCTAAAGCTTCGTATCCTTCTAACATCGCAATTTCTTCCACCAATTGACGAAAATCTTTTGTGGAAGTATTTTGATCACGTAATTTTGTGATTTTATGTTGAATGAGTGGATGCGTAAAAATAGTAATGTTTTTGTTTTCTGAAAAATTCATATTATTTTCCTTTCTTTTCATCTGATGATTTTATAAATACACCACGACTTTGATCCCCGGCTGGATTCTGACCAAATTCATAGTCATTTCCTGGTAAAATTGCATTTAAAACAATTCCAGCAATAGCTGCAATTGCCAATGATGTCAAAGTAATGGATGTATTGGCAATGGTAAATGTTAATCCTGAAGAAAATCCAAGGCCACAAACAAAAATAACACCACAAATAATTAAATTTCTTGATTTCGTTAAATCGACTTTATTTTCTACAACATTTCGAACCCCAATTGCTGAAATCATTCCATACAACATAAAGGAAACACCACCAATGATTGCAGCAGGCATTGTTGAAATTATGGCAGAAAATTTGGGAATAAACGATAATCCTACGGCTAAAACAGCGGCAATACGAATGACACGAGGATCATAGACCTTTGATAATTCCAATACACCTGTATTTTCTCCATAAGTCGTATTCGCCGGTCCACCAATTAAACCAGCTAAAGCAGTTGCTAATCCATCACCCATTAAAGTGCGATTTAATCCGGGATCGGATATAAAGTTTTGATTGACTGTCGCTGAAATGGCAGACATATCTCCAACGTGTTCCATCATAGAAGCAATAGCAATAGGTGCCATAACTAAAATCGATGTAATATCAAATTTACAGAGTTGAAATTGTGGCAAACCAACCCAACTTGCCTGGGCAACCGAAGCAAAATTGATAATAGCGGATCCATCTGGGTTTGTCATACCCATAGATTGCATAATCAAGGCTATGCCATATGCAATCACAACGCCCATTAAAATGGGAATAATTTTAAACATACCTTTTCCCCATATATTAAAAATCACAATGACGGCTAAAGCTACAATGGCTAAAAACCAGTTTGTGGATGCATTGGAAATGGCACTGGATGCTAAAGACAATCCAATACAAATAATAATCGGTCCAGTGACTACAGGTGGTAAAAAACGCATAACTTTTTTAACACCTACAATTTTAATAATCAATGCCACAACTAAATACAATAAACCAGCAATGACAATGCCTCCACATGCATAAGCTGCTTTTTCATTAACAGGCATATTTTGATAGATTCCTGTATTTAAATTGGCAATGGTGTTAAATCCACCTAAAAATGCAAAGGATGAACCCAAAAAAGCAGGGACCTTCATCTTTGTACATACATGGAACAATAATGTTCCCATTCCCGCTGCAAATAATGTAACGGAAACAGTCAATCCTTGTGAAAGGGGTTGTCCACAGGCTTTTTCAAAATACCCTGAAACAAGAATTGGCACCAAAATTGTCGCTCCAAACATCGCAAACATATGTTGAATTCCTAAAAGCATCATTTTAGGTACACCAAGTTTACGAGCGTCGCGAACGATCATTTCTTCATTTTCGTTCATAAAAACCTCTTTTCCAAGGAAAATTTTAGCATAAAAAAAAGAATAAGACACGAGTTCTTATTCATTATGTACATGAATCAATCCAATGCCTAAAGCACCTGGTCCCACATGACAGCCAATGCTCATTGTTAAAGGAGCTACACAAACTGGATATCCCGGAAATTCTTCCTGTAGTTTTTCTTTCCATTTTTCAATGTCTTCTTGTGGCATATGCGTATAAGCCAAGCCTAAAGATAATTCTTTTTTATCAAAAGATTGAAAACGCGTTTCCAAGTCTTCTTTTAAGTGTTCCACCATAATTTTAAAAGCCGATTTCATACCTCTGGCTTTAGAACAAGAATCTAGTTTTTCACCTTGAATGGTTAAAACAGGCTTGATGCGAAGCATAGATCCTAACAATGCCACAGAAGGGGTAATGCGTCCTCCTTTTTGAAGGTATTTTAAAGTATCGACTGTAATATAAATGGAAGCTTCATAGGCTTCTTTTTCTAGTTTTTCTTTAATTTCTTTGGCACAATATCCTTGTCTGGCATATAATAAAGCATCTTTTACAGACAATAATTGTGTAACAGATATACGATGATTATCTACCACTTGTACTTTTCCATCAAATTCTTCACTAAAAGTCATAGCACTTTGACACGAACCACTTAGAGCACTTGTCATAGGAATATACACAATTTCATCATAGTCCTTTAAAATCTCATTCCACATATCCATTAAATCAGCAACGGAAGGCTGTGAACTTGTTACATTGGCATCATTGGCTTGTTGCTGATAAAATTCTGTATCGTTAATGTCTTCGTTTTCTGTAAATGTTTTCTGATTGATAATAATGGGCATATTCAACATAAAACAATTCCATTCTTTGGCTTGTTGTAAAGTAATCCCTGAATTACTATCTGTCATAATCGCAACTTTTGACATACTTATTTCTCCATTTCTTAACACGTGTTATAATTCTAACAGATGTTAAAATAAAAAAAAATAACACATTTTTAAAATTGTTATAGTAAAGGAGAATTTTATGGAAGATCGCCGCATTCAAAAAACGAAAAAAAATATTAAAAATACTTTAATGAATATGTTAACTGAAAAATCTTTTGAGAAAATTAATGTGACAGATATTTGTAAAGTCGCCAATATTTCTCGTATTACATTTTATTCACATTACAATGATAAATATGCATTAGTGGAAGAAATCTTTGAAGATTTTGTTTCCATTTCCAAAATCATTTTTTATAAAAAACAATTAGAAAATAATATTCATAATGATTCAGTAAAAAGTTACTGCAATATATTAGATACGATTTTTGATTTATTTGATCGATATCCCTCTTTTTTTTCTTGCATTTCTCCCGATAAAAATCCGTATCTTAGTTTACAACTCTATGATTATGTACTAAAAACTGTAGAACTCCATACCAAAGAAGAAAGTCATACTCATATTCTTCGATATTCGCCTCGACAGATTACTGCTTTTTTATGCTTTGGATTGGCTGGTTTTATTAATGAAAGTCAAAACGAAGGAATGGATAAAGAAGTTATTAAACAACAGACTAAGCAATTATTAATGGATACAGTTCGTTCCAATGTCATCATAAAATAAAGGCAGAAAATTCTGCCTTTATTTGTATCGAAATTATTTTAGTACAGATTTAATGGTGTGGATTAAATCTGTTGCGGTTAATTTAAATTCTTTTTGAAGGAAATCTGGTGTTCCAACTTGTCCAAATTGTTCATTTACGCCATGGCGTTTAAATGGAATATGAATTTGATGCTCCATTAAAGTTTCAGCTACTGCACTTCCTAAACCACCTGTAATGGAATGATTTTCAAAAGTAATCACTGCTTTTTTATTTTGAACTTGTGATAAAATCAATTCTTCATCCAGTGGCTTGATACAAAACATATCAATGACTTCCACCGAAATGCCTTGTTCTTCCAATGTCTGTGCTGCATCTAAAGCATCACTAATCAATTGTCCTGCTGTAATAACTAATACATCACTTCCAGCTTTCACAATATTTCCTTTTCCAATTTCAAAAGTAGAACCCGGTTCATAAACGTTTCGAACAGCTTTTCGATTGCAGCGAAAATAGTGAACACCTTCCATTTTGGCGAATTCTTTAACAAGCCATTTTGCCTGTACTTCATCACATGGATCACAGACAATGGCATTTGGAATGGTTCTCATCAAAGCTACGTCTTCCCAAGTGGTATGTGTTCCTCCATTCGGTCCAACTGTAAACCCTGGATCCGATCCATAGATATTGATTGTATTGTGAGCATAGGCTCCTGATAAAAAGACTTGATCGAAGACTCTTCTTGTCGCAAATGGTCCAAATGTATGTACAAATGGAATATATCCTTCACTTGAGAGTCCACAGGCTACACCAATCATATTGGCTTCTGCAATTCCGCATTGAATAAAATGATCTGGAAATGCTTTTTGAACGATATTGGTTTTACTGGCACCGGCTAAATCGGCTTCTAATTGAATGACTTTATCATTTTCTTCAATAGCTTCTACAACAGCATTGGCAATGGAAGCTGTTAAATCCATTTCCCCTTTTTGATTTCGGTTTTCACATACTTTAAACATTTTAACATGCCTCCTTTGAAATGAATGCCAGCAATTTTTGTTTGGCTTCATTGGTTGCTTCATTGACTTGATCGTTATTAAATTTAACGGAGTGATTGCTAAACATTTCTTCAAAATATGGAACGCCTTGTCCTTTAATGGTATCTAATACAATACAAACAGCCTTGTCTTTTACATTTTTGGCATTTTCAATGGCTTGATCAATAGCCTGGATATCGTTTCCTTTGACTTTTTGTGTATAAAAACCAAAGGCTTCCATTTTCTTAACAAAATCAAATGGATTGATAATATCTTTTGTATATCCATCTAATTGTCGTTTGTTGTCATCAATAATAACAATACAGTTATTTAATTTGTAATGTGCAATGTATTGGAAAGCTTCCCAACATTGTCCTTCATTTAATTCTCCATCTCCAACAATTAAATACACAACATTATTACTTTTCCTTAATTTTAATGCAGTGGCAATCCCTGCAGCTGTACTTGTTCCTTGTCCTAAAGAACCCGTTGTCATATCTACACCCGGTGTTTTTGTACGATCTGGATGACTTGGAAGCTTTGTTCCTCCATCGTTTAATGTATATAACCATTCTTTATCAAAAAATCCACTTTCAGCTAAGGCACTATACCAGACTGGACCCGCATGTCCTTTGGATAAAACAACGCGATCGCGATTTTCCCATTTTGGGTTTTTACTATCATATTGGAGTTGTTTTCCATATAGAACACTCATCAATTCAACCAATGAAAGAGAGCCTCCTAAATGTCCATATCCACGGTGTTGTAACATGTCTAAAATATCATAACGAATCTTTGCAGCAAGTATTTCTAATTGATTCAATGTATTTTTTTCCATAGTTCCTCCATAAAATTTGTAATGAAAAAGAAGGTTTTAATTCCTTCTTTTTTCATTCATTATTTTTCAAATACTTCTTTTAATTTTGTTGTGATTTCGTTCATATCCATTAATTGGTTTAAAACAATTTTATTAGGATATGCTGTCATTTGAGGTGCTAAATCAAATCCAACTACAAACAAATCTGCCAAATCTGGTGAGATTTCATTTAATGAAGTATGGTCAACACTAACACCAGTAATGCCTAAGTTTTTCAATGCTTTTTCAACATTCATACTTACGATCATACTGCTTCCTAATCCTTGTCCACAACAACACATAATGCTACGAATAGCCATGAGATTTCTCCTTTCTCTATTTTCAAATAGTTTCCTATTTAAAATGACTATGCTTCTTTTGCTTCTTTTTTAGGAGCTACAAAATTATAGATAATTGGTAATAAGAAGACAACGATACAAACAATGAATAATCCTGTTCCTTGTACGATTTGCGCAATATTACCAAATACAATTCCCATCCATGAGAAGTCAGCATCTGAGAATGTACAGTTAGCAAAGTTCAAGCTTCCCATAACTGGCATACA
>NZ_JBJEEY010000134.1:0-6477 GCF_051873555.1 Floccifex sp.
CAGCGACCTCACCCTTATCAGGGGTGCGCTCTAACCAACTGAGCTACAGGCCCATGAGTCATTCACTGAATGCTCAATAATAATATCACTATGCCTATACCATGTCAAACACTTTTTTAAAAAAAATTTTTATTTTGCGTCATAGTAAATAGAAGCCTGCATAGATTCCAATTTTTCTTTTCCAAGTAATTTTTCAATGATGGCATACGCAAAATCAATGCTGGCAGCTGCTGAAATACCTGTAATGATATTGTCATCGGTTACCACAAATTGATATTGATAAAATCCACCAAAGTCTTCATCCAATTCTTTAAAACAAGTATATTTTTTTCCTTTTAATACACCCGCATGTCCTAAAATAGTTGGCGAAGCACAAATAGCTGCTAGCACTTTATGTTGAGCAAATTCTTTAATTAATTCCAATACTTTATCATTTTTATTTAACTTCTGATAATGAGGACCACCTGGTAAAACTAAACAATCGGCTTGTGAAAAGTCATAAGAATCAAAAGGAATAGAAGGTGAATATGTGACTTGAAAACGACCTGTCACTTCTTTTCCTGGAATTCCAACAATATCAACCGTTAAACCGGCTCTTCTCAATAAAGCAATGGGTCCCATAGCTTCTAATTCCTCAAATCCGTTATCTAAAACAATGGCAACACGCATAGAATAATCCTCCTTTTTGTTTTTATTATACTCTGATATTTGAACAATTGGTAAAAATAATTATAATGTAAGAGGAGGTTCGTTATGAAAAATCGTGCAATTCTATCAAACATAGATTTTCTATTGTCTGATGCCATCCTCTTTGTGACCGGTCTAATTATTTGTTTTTTCAATATACATCTCGTTCGAGCTGCTTCTCGTGTCATAGGAATGATTACACTTATTCTTGGCCTTTGTTTGTTGTATCTCTATTTTTCAAGATCAAAAATAGAGCATTCTCCTTTTTTTATTGGCTTGATTTGTATTTTTATTGGATGCTTTATGGCCATTAAACCCGATACCATTCTTTCGATTTTACCTATTGTAGTGGGGTTAATTGTGACACTGGGTTCACTTATGCAACTCAAAAAAACATGGATTCTTAAAAAATTTCAAGATCCTCGTTTTTCCTTTGTCTTAGTTTTTAATCTTATTTTCTTAATCATTGGATTGTCTTTATTTTTAAATCCCATTCAATCTTTATCAAATATCATTAAAATCGTTGGTATAATCATGGTGTTTTATTCTTTATATTCTTTACTCGGTGCCATTTTAGCCAATCAATATCTATTTTGAATCACATTTGTGATTCTTTTTTTATTAAAAAATGATATAATTAACTCGGAATATTCCGAGTCGGAGGTGACCGAGTAAAATGAAATTTATTGGGAGACAGAAACAACTCTCTATTTTAGAGCGTATGTTTAAAAAAGATTTTCAGCAAGTCGCATTAATTTACGGACGAAGACGAATTGGAAAAAGTGAATTAATCAAACAATCTCTTCGATCTTGTCAAATTCGTTCTATTTATTATGAGTGCAAAGAAACAAATGAAATGAATAATGTTGACAGTTTATCTACATTGATTAGTGAAAGTTATCAATTCCCAAAACCATCATTTTCAAGTCTTGAGCAATTACTTGAATTTCTTTTTCAACAAGGAAAAAATGAACCTGTAATCATTGTATTAGATGAATATCCTTATCTTCGTAAAACCATTAAAGGATTAGATAGCATTCTTCAGTCTTTAATTGATCGATATAAAGATAATTCAAAGTTGAAAATGATTTTATGTGGATCTTATGTAGATATTATGAAATCTTTATTGGAACATCAAAATCCTTTATATGGAAGAATCGATGTAACGATTGATTTAAAACCAATGAATTATTATGAATCCTCTTTATTTTATCCTTCTTTTTCTTGTGAAGACAAAGTAAGACTTTATAGTGTATTTGGAGGTATTCCTTATTATAATCGTTTAATTGATGAATCATTGAGTGTAAAAGAAAACATTATTGAATTAATTGCTTCAAATGGTGCTCGTCTTGAAAATGAAATTGAAATGTATTTACGTTTGGAAATTTCAAAAATGACCAATGCCAATGAAGTATTCGAAGCCCTTGCTTCAGGTCATTCTCGCTATCAAGATATATTATCAAAGTCCCATGTATCGAGTGGACCAACCATGGTTGATATTTTGAATCGATTGATTCAAATGGAAATTGTAAAAAAAGAAACGCCCATCAACCAGGAAAACAATAGAAAAAAAGTACGGTATCGCATTATAGATAATTTAACTAATTTTTATTATCGATATATTTTTCGTTATTCTTCTCAAATCAATGTAATGAATCCAAATGTTTTTTATGATCGATATATAAAAGAAGATTTTGAATCTATATATGTACCAAAGATATTTGAAGAAATATGTCGTCAATATTTAATTTCACAAAATAGAAATGGATTAATGGATCCACCATTTGAAAAAATCGGAAAATATTATTATGATTTACCAGAGAATCACTCCAATGGAGAATTTGATATTGTTACATTTGATTCAAATGGATATATTTTCTACGAAGCAAAATTCAGAAAGTCTCCTTTAAATAAAAATCAAATTCAACAGGAAATTGAGCAAGTGAAATCTTGTGGATTGCCTTGTTATCGATATGGATTTATTTCTCGATCTGGATTTGAAACAGAACCAGAAGAAAATATGATTTTTATTTCTTTAGATCAACTCTATAAATAAAAACGATGAAAATCTCATCGTTTTTTTTATAATTGTGATTTTAAATACGCAAATATAAATCCATCTAAGTCTCCATCCATTACAGCTTGTACCTGACTGGTTTCATAACCCGTTCGAGCGTCTTTTACTAAACTATATGGATGCATAACATAGCTTCGAATCTGGCTTCCCCATTCATTAGCTAATTGTTCCCCTTTGATTTCTTTCATCTTCTTTTCTTGTTTTTCAATTTCTAGTTGATATAAACGAGACTTTAAGACACGAAGGGCTTCTTCTCTATTTTCATGTTGAGAACGCCCATTTTGACAAGTTGAAACAATCCCTGTTGGTTTATGAACCATACGAATGGCTGAATCCGTTTTATTGATGTGTTGTCCACCGGCTCCAGATGCTCGCTTGGTTTCAATGATCAAGTCTTCGGGTTTAATTTCGATTTCAATTTCATCATTGAATTGTGGCATGACATCTAAAGACGCAAAAGAAGTATGGCGGCGGGCTCCTGAATCAAATGGTGAAATACGAACAAGACGATGTACACCTTTTTCGGATTTTAAATATCCATAGGCTTTATCGCCTTCGACTAAGAAAGTCACACTTTTAATTCCTGCCACTTCTCCGGGTTGATAATCTAAGACAGTGACCTTAAATCCGTGTTGTGTCGCATAGCGTGTATACATTCGATACAGCATATCTGCCCAGTCACAGCTTTCGGTTCCCCCAGCACCTGGATGTAATTCCAATATCGCATTGTTCTGGTCGTATTCATGGCTTAATAGAACCGATATTTCAAAGGATTCCATTTTTTCAGTGGTTTCCATATATTCCATTTGCGCCAGTTCCATTAATTCTTCATCAAAAGAAGCATCCAATTCCTGAATGGTTTCTTTTAAGCTTTCACATTCCTGGCTTAATTGTTCATATTGGTCCACTACTTCTTTATTGGCATTTCGTTTTCGAATAATGGACTGTGCTTTTTTCTGATCGTTCCAAAATCCATCCTGCATGATTTTGCGATCCAGTTCTTCAACCTGGAATTTTTTTTCTTCTAAGTCAAAGAGACTCACCCAAAGAAGCAAGCTTCTCCAGGTGAGTATTCAATCCTTGTTTTAATTCATACAATTCCATTACGCTTTTTTCACTCGACTTCTAGCCATTTGTTTCGCTTTTTCCAATGCAGGATTTTTTGGTTCTTTGCGAATACGGACTTTTAATAAGAAGAAAGTAATTTCACGAGCAATGCGTGCATTCATTTCTTCAAACATATCAAATCCTTCTTGTACATATTGTTGAAGTGGATTGTTTTGGGCATAAGAACGCAAATAAATACCACTTCTTAATTTGTCCATACGATCAATATGAGCAATCCAGTTTCGATCAATATTTCGTAAAACGACTGTTTTTTCAAATGGAAGAAATTGAGATTTTACAGGTGAAATTTCGGCTTCATAACCATTCCACATTTTATCTAAACAATATGCTTTTGTTTCTTCTTCATTTTTACCTTCTAATTCAGATACATGAATTTGTTTGTCTTCTGTTAATCCCATCATTTCCAATGATTTACATAGTCCTGGAACATCCAATGGTGCTTTTTTATCATTTGTCAAATTCGCTGCAATAGTTTGTTGAATTGTTTGTTCAAAGACATTATGAATCATTTCATGTACGTCTTCGCTTTCCAGAATACGATTTCTTTGTGCATAGATGATTTCACGTTGACGACGCAATACATCATCATAATCCAGTAACTGTTTACGCATATCGAAGTTATATCCTTCAACACGTTTTTGCGCCATTGTGATGGATTTCGTGACAGTCTTGGATTCAATTCGTTCCCCTTCACCCATTTTCGCAAACATTTTTTGTAGCTTGTCTCCACCAAAACGAATCATCAAAGAATCTTCTAAAGAAACATAGAAACGAGAGAAACCTGGATCTCCCTGACGACCAGAACGACCACGTAACTGGTTGTCAATACGTCTGGATTCATGTCTTTCGGAACCCAATACAGCCAATCCACCTAATTTTCTAGATTCAGCTGTTAATTTGATATCGGTACCACGTCCAGCCATGTTTGTGGCAATTGTAACAGCTTTTGGACGCCCTGCCAGAGCTACGATTTCAGCTTCACGAGCATGGTTTTTGGCATTTAATAATTCATGTGGAATTTTTTCTTTTTTCAACAATTTTGAAATCAATTCACTGGTTTCTACCGCAATGGTTCCCACCAATACAGGTTGTCCTTTTTCATATAAGCGTTTGACTTCTTGTACCAATGCATTGAATTTATCTTTTTTATAGGCATAGACTTCATCTGGTAAGTCTTCACGAATAACAGGTACATTGGTTGGAATCACAATAACTTTCATGTTGTATGTCGATAAGAATTCTTCTTCTTCTGTTTTTGCAGTACCTGTCATACCTGCTAATTTTTCATACAAACGGAAAAAGTTCTGATATGTAATGGTTGCCAATGTAGATGTTTCTTCTTTAATTGGAACACCTTCTTTGGCTTCAATAGCTTGATGTAACCCATCTGAATAAGCTCGACCTGGCATTAAACGACCTGTAAACTGATCGACAATAACAATTTCTTTGTCATCACTAACGACGTATTCAATTTCATTGGTCATAATGTAGTTGGCACGTAATGCCTGATTAATATGATGAACCAATTGTGTATGTTCAATTTCATATAAGTTATCAATTTTAAAGTAACGCTCTGCTTTAGAAACCCCATCTTCCGATAAAGTCACTTGACGAGTTTTTTCATCGATATCATAGTCCCCAGATATTAATTGTTTTTCATGCGTAAATTTATCAGTTTCATATTCAGGAGCTACCAATGTCTTAACAAATTTATCGGCTTGAATATATAAGTTAGCTGTTTGTTTACGTCCACCTGAAATAATCAAAGGCGTACGAGATTCATCAATTAAGATGGAATCGACTTCATCGACAATGGCCATATGAAGCCCACGCATAACACGATCTTCTTTTTTCGTAACCATATTGTCTCTTAAATAATCAAATCCCAATTCAGAGTTTGTAGTATAAGTGATATCACAGTTATAAGCTGCACGCTTTTCTCGAGCATTTAATTCACGTTTATTCACACCAACAGTTAAACCTAAGAAACGATAAATTTCACCCATCCAGTTGGCATCACGACCAGCTAAGTATTCATTGACCGTAATAACATGAACACCTTGTCCCATTAAAGCATTTAAGTAAACACACATTGTAGCAGTTAAGGTTTTCCCTTCACCTGTTTTCATTTCTGCAATGTCCCCTTTATGCATAGCCACAGAACCCATAACCTGCACTTTATATGGCTTTTCATTGATTACACGATAAGCCGCTTCACGAGCTGTCGCAAACGCTTCTGGTAAAATATCATCTACAGTTTCTCCATTTTGAAGACGAGATCTATATTCAGTTGTTTTATTTCTTAATTCATCATCGGATAATTTTTGCATCGCTGGCTCAAAACTCAATACTTGATCCGCAATTTTTTCCAATTCAGCTAATTCTCTTTGTTCTTCCGAGAACATTTTCTTAAAGAACCCTGCCATTTATAATCCTCCTTAAAAGTTTCGTATCATAACACATAATATCATAATTTAAACAAAAAAAACATAAATACTATCTATTTATATGCAAAACTCCCATCAGTTCAAACGTCAACTTATCAAAATTTTATACATCTATTAAAAAAACCAGATTATATAATC
>NZ_JBJEEY010000135.1:0-6357 GCF_051873555.1 Floccifex sp.
AATTCTTAAAAGGGGCTGCAAGTCTGTTTCGACGAATTAAGCAGCGAAAGCCATGCTTTGGTTGAACCCAAATACATTAGCTAATTTAGTTTTTGCGTTTAATTTAAGTTGGTTTTAACGTGTTCCTTCACGGCTGTAGTTGAATCCAAACATTTATCTATCGAATGCCTGAACACCCCCAGGATGCTTTATAATAGCATATTAATATTTATTTTTCAATGCCTTTTGAATTTCTCTTTGCGCATCCTTGGCTTTCTGTGACTCTCGTTTGTCATGTAAATTCTTACCCTTTGCCAAAGCAATTTCTAACTTTGCCAAGCCATGATTTAAATACAAACGAACAGGAACCACTGTATATCCTTTAATACGAGTGGATTGATACAATTTATTGATTTCATTTTTATGAAGCAATAACTTTCTTTCTCTTACTTCATCATGATTAAAACGGTTCCCAAATTCATATGGAGAAATATGCATTCCCTTGATAAAAGCTTCTCCATTTGAAAAACTCACAAAACTATCTTTTAATTGAACTTTTCCCCTTCGAATACTTTTAATCTCTGTTCCCTTTAATTCCAGACCCGCTTCAAATCGATCAAATAACTCATATTCATGTCTTGCCTTTTTATTTTCTGCTACCGTTTTCTGGTTGCTCATTCCAATACCACCTCAATCCCCTCTGGCGAACCAACCACTTCATTGACATAATCAATCACTGCCTGCCTTGTTGTACCGGCTGTTCCATGTGTTGCTGCCATATCATCTGTATATTCATGAATCGTTGTTGTTTTAATAGACGTAAATTGTGAATTAAAATATGTAACAGTTGGAATAAATTTTACATCACTAAAAGACACTTCTTTTGTATCAAAGTTATAGTTCAACGTAAAACTAGCCATGCCACCTATCATTCCACCCACTGTATCCTGGGCACTCAAAAAATTACCTAAAGAATAATAAATCAAAGTATCTTGATTTTTTCCGTGGTAAATTTCACAAGGCTCAATGACATGAGGATGTGTTCCAATAATAACTTCAGCTCCACATTCATTTAATATTTTTGCGTATTTTGCCTGTTCATCCGTTACAGACGTTACATATTCAGTTCCCCAGTGCATTGCTACAATTTGCACATCACTGATTTCACTGATTTTTTCCATATCTTCTCGGATTAAATCTTCATCAATGACATCAACTAACCAAGGCATATCTTCTGGTAATGTATATCCATTTAATCCATATGTATACCCCAATAAACCAACACGAATTCCATTTAATTCAACCACCGTATATTCACTTCTTGCTTTTTCACTTGTATGTGTTCCCGTATAAACAATTTTTGGATATGTATCATCTAAATAATTCATTTCATCAATTAAACCATTTGCACCTGTATCCATACAATGATTTGAACTCGTTGACAACCAGTCATAGCCTGCATTAGCAACGGCATCTAATATTTCTCTAGGTGCATTAAATACTGGATACGAATTCAATCCATATTCTTCTCCATTACATATGACTTCCTGATTAATATAGGCGAAATCTGCATTTTGTACATATGGATTAGTCAATTCATAAATATCATCAAATTGATAGCCATTTCCAGCTAACATTTGCCAATAATAAATGGCTCCATGAATTAAATTATCACCTACACCAACAAAAGAAAAAGAAGAAGACCCTTTTGATTCTTTCTTTTCCACTACTTCTTTTTTCAATACTTTTGGCTGTTCATTTGCGACTTTTTCTTTTTGTGCAACACGAACACCTATAGCGCCTAAACAAATAACCAATACAATACATAGTAAGCCACAAACCACAATTAATCCTAAACGAAATGGATTCGTTTTTCTTCTTTTCTTCTTTGCCATTCTCTCTACCTCTAATCCATTCTACCATAAAAAGAAAAAAGGATGAAAATTCATCCTCTTATTCTTCAATTTTTTTATCAATATCTGCAATTTCTGCTTCTAATTTTTGAATAAAATCTTCTTTATCTTCAATTTGCTGTTCAATCGCACGTGTTTGTTCTTCACTGATCAAACCCAAAGTATCTTCTTGAAGACGAGCAATTTGACGTTTTTGATTTTCAATTTGTGATTTTTTATAATCACGTGTTTCAATCATACGTTTTTTCCAATCTTGATGCTTTTGTTCATTAAACTTTGTTAAACCATCAAAATATTGATCATTAATCGAACGGAACTCTTTCCAAATTGTATTTTCTTTTTCACGACCACAAGAACCAACTTTTTTCCATTCCGCACTTAATTCCTTCATTGTTTCAGTGTTTTCTTTTGTGAATTCATTTGTTGCGACAATTTGTTTAGCCTGATTCACTAAAGCCATTTTCTGTTCATAATTAATATCTTGTTTCTTATGTAAATCATCATAGAAAACTGCTCTACGATCATAGAATACCTGACGAGCTGCATTGAAATCATTCCATAAAGCATTTTCATATTCTTTACCTGCATTTCCAGCAGCCTTCCATTGATCCATCATATCTTTTAATTTTTGACTTGTTTTTTTCCACTGCTCAGAATCCTGTAAAGCCTTTGCTTCTTCTACTAATTTTTCCTTAATAGAACGAGCCTGTTCAAACTTTTTATTCATTTCTTCCCAATTCTGACGCTTACGATCATAGAACACTTGACGAGCATCATTGAATTCTTTCCAAAGATCATCGTCTTTATCACCAGCATTACCTGCTTTTTTCCATTCTTCCATCAATTCATTTAATTTTTGGGTTGTTTTATTCCATTCATCCGATAAAGATAAGTCCTTTGCCTGTTGAATCAAACCTTCTTTAATTTCTTGTGCTTTTTTAAACACAACATTACGTTTTTCATAAACCGCATCCAAAGCCTTTTCAAAACGTTCCTTTAAATCTTCTTCCTGTAAAGATTCATAATAAGGAATTTTGCGCCATCTCTTTTTCAATTGGTTTAATTTGCGATTTGCTTCATTCCAATTTTCCTCATCTTTAAGACTCTCAGCTTCTTCAATCAATGCTTCTTTTGCATTAATATCTGCTCCTAAGTCTTGTTCTTCAAAAATTTCATCGTTATAATCTACTGCCATAATTTCCTCCAACCACAATATAGAATACAATATATAGTTATTTTACCCTTTTTTTTATCAAATGTCATTTATTTTTTTCGAAATTCAAAATCAGTTATGTATTTATTTTGTAAACATTTGATTTTATATTGTGAACATTTTTACTTGATTAATCAATAAAAGAATGTATAATATACATTACGTGATGAAAGGAAGTATTTATATGACAAGAGTTTATAACTTTAGTGCAGGACCTGCTGTTCTACCAGAAAACGTATTACAACAAGCGGCCAATGAAATGTTAGACTACCAGGGATGTGGTATGTCTGTTATGGAGATGAGCCACCGCTCCAAAATGTTTCAATCCATTATTGATCAAGCCCAACAAGATCTAAGAGACTTATTACATATACCATCGAATTATAAAGTTTTATTTTTACAAGGAGGAGCCAGTCAACAATTCTCCGCTATTCCTATGAACTTAGCAAAAAATGGTGTAGCTGATTATATTATTACTGGACAATGGGCAAAAAAAGCTTATCAAGAAGCAAAAAAATATATTAAAGCCAATGTTATTGCTTCCAGTGAAGACAAAACATTTTCTTATATACCTGATTGCTCTGATTTAAATGTAAGTGAAGACGCTGATTATGTATATGTATGCTACAACAATACAATTTATGGAACAAAATTCCCTGAAATACCAAACACAAAAGGAAAAATTTTAGTAGCTGATATGTCAAGTTGTATTCTATCAGAACCAGTAAATGTAGAAGACTTCGGCGTTATTTATTTTGGTGTTCAAAAAAATGTAGGACCTGCTGGAGTCGTTATTGCTATCATTCGCGAAGATTTAATTCGCGATGATGTATTACCATATACACCTACAATGTTAAAATGGAAAACACAAGCCGATGCCGATTCTTTATATAATACACCACCTTGTTATGGAATCTATATTTGTGGATTGGTTTTTAAATGGATCAAAGAACAAGGTGGCCTGGAAGCCATGAAAGAAATCAATGAAAAGAAAGCAAAAATTTTATATGATTTCCTGGATTCTTCTAAATTATTTAAAGGAACCGTTGAAAAAGAAAGTCGATCTTTAATGAATGTTCCATTTGTAACTGGAGATAAAGACTTAGATGCTAAATTTATAGCAGAAGCCAAAGAAGCTGGCTTTGAAAACTTAAAAGGACATCGATCTGTTGGTGGAATGCGTGCCAGCATTTACAATGCAATGCCAATTGAAGGTGTTGAAAAATTAGTTCAATTTATGAAAGAATTTGAAGGAAGGAATTTATAATGTATAACATTAAATTATTTAACAACATTGCCTCTCAGGGATTAAATCAATTAAATGATCAATATAATGTATCTGAAATCATTGAAAGTCCAGATGGAATTTTAGTACGAAGTGCCAATTTATTTGATATTGACTATAATCCAGAATTAAAAGCTATTTGTCGTGCCGGAGCCGGTGTTAACAATATCGATATTGATACTTGTACAAAAAAAGGTGTTGCCGTATTCAATACACCTGGAGCTAACAGTAATGCCGTTAAAGAATTAGTTTTTGCTGGTTTATTACTTGCCAGTCGTGATATTTATCATGGAATGGAATGGGTAAAAAAAGAAGCGGATAATCCTGATTTATCAAAACTTGTTGAAAAGCAAAAGAAACGCTTTGCCGGAAATGAATTAGTTGGAAAATCATTGGGTGTTATTGGTTGTGGTGCTATTGGTGTGCAAGTTGCTAATTTAGCCCTTCGCTTTGGAATGGAAGTGCATGGTTATGATCCATATATGTCTATTGACGCCGCATGGAATTTATCTCGTTATGTGCATCATGAAACAAATATTGAAGATATCTATCGTAAATGTGATTTCATTACATTACATATTCCAATGAATGACAGTACAAAAAATACTATTAATAAAGAATCCATTTCTCATATGAAAGATGGTGTTAAAATTTTAAATTTTGCTCGTGGAGGCTTAGTCAATGACCATGACATGAAAGAAGCTTTAGACAGTGGAAAAGTCGGATTCTATGTAACTGATTTTCCTTCTAATGAACTCGCTAAACATCCATATGTAGCTGCCATTCCTCATTTAGGTGCTTCTACAGAAGAAAGTGAAATCAATTGTGCAGTAAAAGCTTGTCAGGAAATGAAAGATTATTTAGAAAATGGAAACATCACAAATTCTGTAAATTTACCAAATGCTTCTATGGAATTCAGTGCCCCATATCGAATTTGCATCATTCACAAAAACGTGCCAAAAATGATTAGTCAAATCACAAATTGTTTTGTGGACAATTCCAATATTGAAAACTTACTCAATAAATCAAAAAAAGACATTGCCTATACAATGTTAGATTTAGATACAAAAGTATCTAAGGAAACACTGGATGCGATTTCAAGTATTGACGGCGTAACTCGTGTTCTTTGTTACAAAAAATGATTGATGGTCATACCCACTTAGAAAATGGTCTTTTGACAAAGGAATACGTCCATCAATTTATTGATGCAGCTTTAAAAAAAGGAATCAATCATCTATGTATTTTAGATCATACACATCGTTTTTATGAATTTAAAGACCTCTATGATCAAGTTTGTTCTTTTGATGTTCGTCAAAAAAAATGGGTTGAATCTAAACAAAAGAATTCAATTCAGGAATATTATTCTTTAATTCAGGAAATTAAAAAAGAAAAACTTCCAATCAAAGTTTCTTTTGGATTGGAAGTTTGTTTTAGTCCAAGTCACATTGATTTTCTCAAAGAAAAACTCAATGAATTTCCTTATGATTTCTTAGTTGGAGCCATTCATTCCATAAATGGAGCCATATATGATTTACATGAACTATCAAAAGAAATTTTATGGACAAAAAAAGATGTAGATGAAATATATAAACAATACTTTGATTGTTTAATTCAGGCCATTGATTCTAAGTTATTTACTCAAATTGCGCATCCCGACGTGATTAAGATGTATGAAATCTATCCGCATTATGATTTAAAAGACACATACATCAAAATCGCACAACATGCCTGTCAAGCACAAGTTGCTTTAGAAGACAATACCGGAGCCAGTTATCGTTATCATCATCCAGAGGTTGGATTAAATCCATTATTTCGTCAAATATTGCAGGAACATCATGTCAAGCTTATTTCTTGTTCAGATGCTCATTATCCAGAAGATGTTGCCAGAAACTTTGAGAGAATCATTTGATTCTCTCAGACTGTTGACAAAGTAATAGTCGACAGTCTTTTTTTTATTTGATAGAATA
>NZ_JBJEEY010000136.1:0-6336 GCF_051873555.1 Floccifex sp.
GTCTTTCCCGAATATATATCGGAAATTTATATCTTTTTTAATATCGATCATAATTATTCCTCCTGTTATATATATTCGAAAAAAGATTGGATTTGTAAAAAAAAAAATTGCTGGATTTTTTCCAGCTACTTCTATTTTTATTACTGTTTTATAGGCGACAAATTCTATTAACATCATATGAATGCTTGAAGCCATTTTATCCATTTATAAATTGGTATTTGAGTTACTTTGTAAATTCAATGATTGCTCCACTTAAATTGAATAATATGTGCTTCATAATATAGTGTATTTTTTACAAGAATAAAGATAATAAACAGCCTAAGACAAATAGCCAAAGAATGAGTTTTATAAATAATTTGGTGGTTTTAAATATAATTTTAATAAATAAGATAATAAAAATAAGTGTTAAAATCAATTGCATATTTTTTCTTCCTTCTTTTTAGGGTAAAATAAAATCATGTTAAAGTATTTTTTCACGAATTGGAAAGACATTCCATCACAATATCAATGGAAGGCCTATAGTATCGGATACTGGATTTGGATTTTTATTTTAGTATCCCTTATTGTGATTATGGCAAAAATTTATAAAAAATCAAATCATAAGAATGAAATATTAAAAGGAATAGCTTTGTTGGTTGTTTTTCAGGAAATCTTAAAAGATATATTACACTACATGGCAGGTAGCTTAGAATTAGAACATCTTCCTTTTCATTTATGTGGTATCTCCATTTTCATGATTACCTGGCACGCTTTTTCCAAAAACAAACTCAATACTGAATTCATTTATGCTTTGACTTTACCAGGTGCTTTCATGGCTTTGGCTTTTCCAAACTGGACACAATATCCTATTATTCATTTTTCAAGTGTTAACAGCTTTACTATTCATGCGTGGTTAATTATGTATGTCGTGATTCAGTTATATGGAAAAACATTGAAACCTAATTTTAAAAATTTAAAATATACTTTTATTTTTACTCTACTTTTAATGATTCCAATTTATTTTTTAAATAAAACCTGGGGTACTAATTTCTTTTTCATTAACACGCCTAGTCCTGGTTCTCCTTTAATTGGTTTATATCAATTATTTGGAAATGGATATGTCGTTGCTTTGATTTTATTATTTATTATTTTATGGATATTAATGTATATTCCGTGGATGAAAACTTATGAAAATAAAGGCTATTCGAAAAATCGAAAACTATCGTAATTTGAGTCATCAATGTATTTATTTTGATGTACAAGTTAATTTTATAATTGGTGAAAATGATAGTGGAAAAACTAATATTTTAGAGTGTATTCAGCATTTTTTTATGAATCGTCACTTTTCTTCAAATGATTTTTATGATTGTTCAAAACCCATTGAAGTTACTTTTGAATTAGAAGATGGTTCTTTATTAACGGGAAGACAAGAATATAATTCGGATTTATTTTTTGATCGAATAGATGTATTGAATTCTATTCAGGTTTTCTTCATGGAAGAAAAAAAAGATTGTGATGAACAAGCTTATATTGATTCTATTTTTTATCAAATCCATAAAAAAGAATATAGTCTTTTGTTATTTGATGAAATTGAAAATCATTTGCATCCTTATAAACAAAGAAGCCTGATTAAGAAGATGGTACACTGCACTTCGTCTCAATTATTTATTGTGACGCATTCTCCGAATATATTATTGATGAATTATAAACAATTTATTCGTGTATATTTAAAAAATAATTCTCTTGCTATTGTTTCTGGTTCTACTATTCAGTTAGAGAATAAAGAACTTTATAAACATATGCTCCATAATTTTATGTATCTAAAAGAAGCCATGTTTTCTAAGTTAATCATTTTTGTGGAAGGTGATACAGAAAATGGGGCACTTCCTGTATTTGCTAAGAGAATGAATCTGGATTTAGATGAATATGGAATTGGGATTGTAAAATTAGATGGGGCTGAAAGTGTTCTTCGGTGTATGGCTTTATATAAAAAATTTGGTATTGATTCTTTAGCTATAATTGATCGAGATAAAGAAGAAAAATATAAAAATATGAATTCAATTTATTTTACACATGGCATGGATTTTGAAGAAGATATCTATGATAATTTTGATTTTTCTGATTATGTAAATTGTCTACAGGAAATTGGTGGGTATTCGTATTTTATGGATGTTTTTCAAAAAGAAAATATAGATGAAATGTCTTTTATGAAAAAGATGAAACAAAGTCAATTAAAGTATTTAAGAGAAAAGAAAAATGCTTTAAAAGGGTTAATTTTAGCATTAAAAGTGACACATATTCCATCTAGTTATTTTTGTCTTTTACAAGATGCGATTGACATGACATCTCCATAAAAATTGGTGTAAAATATATGTAGGAGGAAGTCTTATATGAATAATAAAGCAATGTATAATCTATCCTATGGATTATTTATTTGTACAGCTCGTGATGGAAGTAAAGACAATGGATGTATTGTCAATACTGTCAGTCAAGTCACTACTTCACCAAATCGAATTGTCGTTGCGGTTAATAAAAGTAACTATACACATGATATGATAATGAAAACAGGTGAATTTAATGTTTCAATTTTAACTGAAAATGCTTCATTTGATACTTTTAAGCATTGGGGATTCCAGTCTGGAAAAGATGTAGATAAAACAATTGGTATTGAATATTGTCGAAGTGAAAACGGAATCATTTATATTGCCAATCAAACCAATGCCTATATCAGTGCTAAAGTCTTATATCCTATTGAATTAGGAACACATACTTTATTTGTAGCCGATGTAACAGATTGTGAAGTATTATCTCAAGAACCATCTGTAACTTATTCATTCTATCAAAAAAATATTAAACCAAAACCTCAACCTGTTAAGAAAAAAGGATGGATTTGTACAATTTGTGGTTACATTTATGAAGGCGAAAACTTGCCGGAAGATTTTATTTGTCCTTGGTGTAAACATCCGGCTTCGGATTTCAAACCTCTATAAGAAAGGAGAAATCTATGAATTATTATGTATGTTCCCATTGCGGAAATATCATTGTTATGATCAAAGATACAGGTGTTCCTGTTATGTGTTGTGGGCAGCCTATGGATAAAATGACAGCCAATACAAGTGATGGGGCCTTTGAAAAACACGTTCCAGTTATAGAAGTCAATGAAAATGAAGTAACTGTACGTGTGGGTTCTGTAGATCATCCTATGTTAGATGTTCATTATATTGAATGGATTGCCATTGAAACAAAACAAGGTCATCAAATTAAGTATCTAAAACCGGGTCAAGAACCAAAAGCTGTTTTTACTTTAACTGATGGCGATGAATTAATTTGTGCAACAGAGCATTGTAACTTGCACGGATTATGGAAGAAAGATATTTAACATATTTTCACATGAAGATATGAAATTTTGAAGGAATTGTTTTTGTATTCTAACAATGAGCTTAGATAGCTCTGAAATCAAAAATTTTTTCATATTTATTCTCTCTTCTCAAACCATAAAGGGCTTCATAATAAAGCCCTTTTTATATGCCAAATAACATAGTCGAAATCATTGAAATGATACAGAAAATCCAGAATGTAATCATGGGTATGTTACAAAATGTGTTGCGAATTAATTCATCTGGAAAGATTGGTAAATCAATAGTTTTAGCTTTCTTGAAAATAATTACCAAAATAAACAAGGCACCTGTAATCATTGCTAAACTCATAATTCCATTAATGGCAGTGACTAAGCCATCGGATCCATAAAAATACAAAAACGTAATCAATAGTGCCCATGCATTGTTTATAAAGTGAATCAATATATTAATGGTCATAGTTTCGTATTTCAAAGAAAGATAGGCTAGAAGCATTCCCAGGCAAAATGTAAAGAAAAATTGTGTAATATCCTGATGCATAAGTGCAAATAAAAAACTGCTCACAAAAATCGCAAAGAAGCGATTGTATCGATCTAGTATTCGTAAAATAGCGCCTCGAAAGAAGAGTTCTTCAAAAACAGGGGCTACCACTAAAACTGAAATACTTAATGAAATATTTTCCAATATATTATAGCTAAGTTCTACATCAGCTGTATCCGTATATATACCAAATAATTCTTCTAACAGGCTCATCCCCATTCCATTGTATAAATTTAATCCTAGTATAATCAAAAAGGATATGGGTATTATTTTTTTCGGGAATTCAAATGAATTTAAGTTTTCTTGTTTTAATTGACAAGATTTTTTTAAATAAATACTTCCTGTTACTAAACTGACAATACTAATAATAATTAATGCGATATTTACAGATAAACCAGCATAAACAAATAAACCGGCTAGAAATCCAAGTCCTAGTTGAATTAGAACAACAAGCCATAAAGCATAGCTAATTCGTTTGCAATCTTGTTTCATATTATTCATGATATATCTCCTTTTTTTATTTTATCATATTTTCTATTTGAAAAGAGTATAATATATTTTGTGAATAGGCAGGTACTAATATGAACTATGATTTTCATTCAAAAATGAATCGTAAAGGCCATGATGCATTGGCTCTTGATTCTTATCCAACATATGGAACAAAAGTAAAAGAAGGATTTAGTGAGATTCCTATGTGGGTGGCCGATATGAATTTTCCAACTCTACCAAAAATTCAAGAATCCATTCAATCTCGATTAAATCAACCTCATTTTGGTTATTTTAATCCCAGTAAAGATTATTATAAATCCATTATAGATTGGCAAAAAAATAGAAACCAGGTGAATTGTCAAATTTCGAATATCCATTATGAAAACGGTGTCTTAGGCTGTTTAAGCAGTGCACTTCAAGCTTTAACGAGTCCAGGAGAAGCTATTTTAATTCACAGTCCAACTTATGTTGGTTTTACTCATGTATTACATGATTTAGGTCGAAGAATTATTCATTCGCCTATGTATTTAGATGAAAACAACATATGGCGCATGGACTATGAAAATATGGATGCTTTATGTAAAAAATATCACATTCATTTCGCGATTTTCTGTTCACCACATAATCCAACTGGACGAGTCTGGGAAAAAGAAGAAATTGAAAAAGCCATGGAAGTCTATAAAAACAATGATTGCATTGTTTTCAGCGATGAAATCTGGTCTGATATTTTATTGAATAGACATTCTCATATTCCAACACAATCCATAAACGAAGACGCCAGAAATAGAACCATTGCAGCTTATGCGCCTTCTAAAACTTTTAGTTTAGCTGGGCTAGTGGGTTCTTATCATATTATTTATAATTCTTCAATTATGGATAAGATTTTAAAAGTAAGTAATAGCACACATTATAATTCTCCAAATATTTTATCGGTTTATGCTTTAATGGGTGCTTATTCAAGGGAAGGAGAAATCTGGTGTGATGAATTGTGTCAGGTTTTATCAAAGAATGTAAACTATGCGATTTCTTTTATTCAAGATAACTTTAAAGGCATTCAGGTATCTAAGCCACAAGGAACATATATGTTGTATCTTGATTGTTCTTCCTATTTAAACCAACATCAAATGAAGCTAGATGCACTTCTTCAAAAAGGAATTGAAGTAGGTGTTTTGTGGCAAGATGGTCGTCCATTTCAAAAAGAAGATACCATTCGTATGAATTTAGCTCTTCCTTTTGATTGTGTCCAAGAAGCATTTGATCGATTGAAACAATTTGTGTTTTAAAAAGGAGATATAAAGTGAGTCAAATTATCAATGAACCAAAATATAAAAATAAACTTATTCAAGCCATCAGAGAACAATTAGAACATCGAGCTCTTTGGTTATATTTATTATGTGATGAAGCAAGAAAAAAAGGCTTAGATCCAAAAGAATTCGCCAGTGATGCGATAAAGCGTTGTGGATTATATCAAGGAAATCAATTAGTCAAAAAAGGAAATACAGATAGTTTGAAAGGACTCAAAAAAACTTTATTCACAAAACCGGCTCAATTCGTTTTTGAAATGGATGTCTTAAAATCAAATGATGACGAATTATTTATTGATTTTCATTATTGTCCTTTAGTAAAAGCATGGCAAAAAATTGGATGCAGTGACCAGGAAATTGCGATGCTTTGTGATATTGCGATGTGTGGAGACAATGGCATAGGAACATGTTATAACAGTGTTTTAGATTTACCAAAATGCATTGCAAAAGGCGATGATATTTGTTCGCTACGATATCATAAAAAATAAACATCCCACTCAATGTTTGGGATGTTTTTTATAGATTACACTAAACAATCATTTGATTTTGAAAGCCACTCTTTTACCTGGAATATACTGCATTCAACAAATGATGCGATTTTTTCTTCGCTCATTCCTTCTATTTTAAGTTTATAAGCTATTTTCATTTTTTCTTCAAGTTTTCCTTCG
>NZ_JBJEEY010000137.1:0-32204 GCF_051873555.1 Floccifex sp.
ACATTTTTTTGTTACCCCCTAAATGTTGTTATTCTTAACTTAATGACATTGCATTGAATTGATGGGATTTTTTAGATTGTAATCATTTTTTCTGGCTTGACATATTCATCGAATTCTTCTTCTGTTAATAAATTTAATTCTAAAATCGCTTGTTTTAAAGTCAATCCATGATTAAATGCATATTGACTTGCCTGACCCGCTTTTTCATATCCAATTACTGGATTTAAACATGTTACTAACATTAATGAATTCTTTAAATTTTCTTCAATGATTTTTTTATTTGGTTTAAGTCCGTCTAAACAATGAATTGCGAAAGAGTGAAGAGCATCTGTTAATAATTGTATGCTTTGATCTAAGTTATATGCAATTAATGGCATAAAAACATTTAATTCAAAGTTTCCCTGACTTGCTGCAATACCAATAGCATTGTCATTTCCCATTACTTGAACAGCAACCATGGTTAAAGCTTCGCATTGAGTTGGATTAACTTTTCCTGGCATAATGCTGCTTCCTGGTTCATTTGCAGGAATTTCAATTTCACCAATTCCACAGCGAGGGCCAGAGGCAAGCCATCGAATGTCATTGGCTATTTTCATGCAATTTGCTGCCAATGCTTTTAGTGCGCCCGAAACAAAGACACATGCATCTTTACTTGTTAGAGCATGGAATTTATTTGGATCTGGGCAAAAAGGAATGTTAGTCTTTTCCTTAATGATTTGATCAACTACTTCATCAAATCCTTTTGGACAATTGATTCCAGTTCCAACAGCTGTGGCACCACACGCTAATTCATACACAAATTCTAAACTTGCTAGAATTTGTTGTTTATTATGCTCTAACATGGAGCGATATCCACTGAGTTCCTGCGATAAATATAAAGGTGTTGCATCTTGTAAATGCGTACGACCGATTTTTATAATTCCTTCATTTTCTTTTTCTAGACGCAATAAAACAGAAATGACTTCATCAATTACAGGTAAAAGTTCATTTGTGATTTTTGTGGCAACCATAATATGTAAAGCCGCAGGAAATGTATCATTTGAACTTTGGCTTTTATTGACTGTATCATTTGGATGTAAAATTTCTTTTTTTGCGTATTCATTTCCAAGCATTGAAATGACTTCATTTAAATTCATATTTGATTGTGTACCTGAACCTGTTTGCCATACATGCAAAGGAAACTGATCGAGATATTTTCCATTTTGAATTTGCTGGCAAACATATACTATGGCATCGCATTGTTCGTTTGTGATTTTATTGAAATGAAGATTTGCTTGAGCACAGCTTTCCTTTAAAAGTGCAAAACTCTTAATAATGGAAATAGGCATTAATTCATTTCCAATTTTAAAGTTTTCAAGACTACGTTGTGTTTGAGATTTCCAATACTTTGAAGCATCTACTTTTACTTGACCTAAACAATCACTTTCAATTCTTGTTTTCATTTTGTTCTCCTTTAAAAATACAGAAATAGTGTATCATTTTTTTGAACATTTGTCTGAATTTGTTATAATGTTTTTACAAGACAAGAGGAGGAGAATCTTGTGCGTAAACAAAAAGCTTATGAGGCATATATAGATGATTACGAATCTATAATCGTTTATATGAAAAAAGATTTTTACAATGGTAGAAGTAGTTTCTTTTATTTAAAAGATCAAGAAGATCGCATAATATCTTTAAATATTCGATACAAAGAAAATATAGATGGATATACAAGATTTCGATTGGATATTGAAAAAAATTTAATTATTGGAAATGAATATTATGTCACAAATGAATATGGTCGAAGTGTTATATGTGAATATGGACATATTGTGAAAACACCAAAATTTTATGAAGACTATTTTTATCCGGGAAAAGATTTAGGATTAACATATACCAAAGAAAAATCAACTTTTAAATTATGGGCACCTACTTCATTACGCGTTCAAATGCGTTTGATAAAGAATAATAAAGAACGAATCATTGATTTATATCGAGAAGAAAAAGGTGTTTTTTCTTGTGAAATTCAAGAAGATTTATTAGGGGCTCATTATACTTTTATTGTTCGAAACAACGGAACGTTAAAAGAAGTATCGGATCCGTATTCTTCTTTTAGTGGACCTAATTTAAAATATAGCATGGTAGAAGATATAAAAAATCTTTCTTTACCAGAAATAATTAAAATGGAACCATTAAAATCCTATTGCGATGCTATTATTTATGAATGTAATATACGCGATATGACCAGTCAAAAAAGAATAGGTGTTCTTCATCCTAAAACATTTTATGGTTTTGTGGAAGAAAATGAAATCACAAAGAAAAAATGTACTGGATTTTCTTATTTAAAATCACTCGGCATTACTCACATTCAATTAATGCCTGTTTTTCATTTTGGAAGTGTGAATGAACTACATCCAGAACTCAATTATAACTGGGGATACGATCCAATGCATTATCGTGTTCTGCAAGGAAGTTATGCGATGGATCCAAATGTTTGTCAGGAAAGAATACTTGAATTTGCGTATTTAGTGCAGACTTGTCATAAAGCAGGCATTAAAGTAAATATAGATGTTGTTTATAATCATATTTATGTAAAAGAAGATTCCATTTTGGATCAGATTGTTCCTAATTATTATTTTTTAATGGACCGGGAAGGTAAACTTAGTAATGGTAGTTTCTGTGGAAATGATATTGATATGGTTGCACCAATGTGCAAAAAATATTTTTTAGAAACCATTGAAAGAATCATTAACTGGTTTGACATTGATGGATTGCGCTTTGATTTAATGGGTGTTTTAGATTGTAAATTCATGAACGAAGTGGAAGCTTTATGTCATTCAATGAAACCGGATTTTATGGTCTATGGAGAAGGCTGGAACATGCCAAGTTTTGTTCCAGAATATTTAAGAGCCAGTCAAAATAATCAAGATAAAATGGATCGAATTGCACATTTCTCGGATCGTTTTCGAGAAGTATTTAAAGGAAGTAATGGAGAACTTGATAAAAGAGGAATTATAGAAGGACGACTCGATGAATTTAATAATGCAAGAAATTGTTTAACAGCTTCTTGTCTGGATTATTTTTTTGATTCTCCAGAAAAAGTAATTAATTATGTTGAATGTCATGATAATCATACTCTATGGGATAAATTGAAGATTTGTTGTTTCAATGAAAGTGAAGAAACATTGAAAAAACGTCAAATAATTGCCAATGCATTTTGTTTATTAGCACAAGGAATTCCTTTTCTTCATTCAGGACAAGAATATTGTCGCACAAAAAAAGGAATTGATAATTCCTATAGTAAAAGCGATCCTTATAATTTAATTGATTATAATTTGCGAAATAAAAATATGGATGTAGTCAATGCGACAAAAGAATTAATTCGTATTCGAAAAGAGCATCCTTGTTTTCGATTGACAACACGAAAAGAATGCCAGGAAAATGTTTATATTTCACCAATTTTATCGGATGTCATTGTATATAATACAAGAAAAAATTTAGATCATTGCATTGTATTCTTTAATCCAAGTATTAAATCACATGAATATAATTTAGATCGAAATGCACAAGTAATTTTTGATAGTGAATTTGTTAATGAATCCAAAACAACACATGTACAAATTCCGCCATTAAGTGTAGTAATTTGTAGTTTCGAATATTAATCTTGACTTAAAATTGGTGATGTTTATAATTTATATCAATAGACAAAAGGAGGATACTATGGCTATTATTTTAGAAGAACCATCAAGAACTTTTAGCGAATATTTATTAATTCCAGGATATACATCTGAAGATTGCGTACCAGATAAAGTGAGTTTAAAAACACCTTTAGTTAAATTTAAAAAAGGAGAAGAACCAGCTCTTTCTTTGAATATTCCAATGGTATCTGCTATCATGCAATCAGTCAGTGGTGATGAATTAGCATGTGCCCTGGCACGTGAAGGAGGTGTTTCCTTCATTTTCGGATCTCAGCCTATTGCTTCACAAGCCAAAATGGTTGCACGCGTAAAACAAACAAAAGCAGGTTTTGTGGCTAGTGATTCCAATATTTCTCCAGAAGATACATTAGCGGATGTATTAGCTTTAAAAGATAAAACAGGACATGCCACAATGGCGGTTACAGATAATGGACAAGAAGACGGAAAACTTGTTGGAATCGTAACAAGTCGTGATTATCGTATTTCTCGTATGGATTTATCTACAAAAGTAAAAGATTTTATGACGCCATATGATAAATTAATTGTTGGAAAAAGTGATATTTCATTATCGGAAGCTAACGACATAATTTGGGATAATAAATTAAATCAATTACCAATTGTTGATGACAATCAGCACTTAGTAGCCTTTGTTTTCCGTAAAGACTATGAATCCCATAAAGATCATCCACTTGAATTATTAGATAATCAGAAACGATATATTGTTGGAGCCGGAATCAATACAAGAGACTACGAAAAACGTGTACCAGCTTTATTGGAAGCCGGTGTCGATGTATTATGTATTGACTCTTCAGAAGGATATTCATGCTGGCAAGCAAATACGATTAAATGGATTCGTGATAACTATGGAGATTCAGTTAAAGTTGGAGCGGGAAATGTTGTTGACGGAGATGGATTTAGATTTTTAGCTGAAGCCGGTGCGGATTTTATTAAAATTGGAATTGGTGGCGGTTCCATTTGTATTACACGAGAACAAAAAGGAATTGGACGTGGACAAGCAACGGCTACTTTAGATGTAGCTAAAGCACGTGATGCCTACTATGAAGAAACAGGTATATATATTCCAATTTGTTCAGACGGAGGAATTGTTCACGATTACCATATTACATTGGCCTTATCTTTCGGAGCAGACTTTGTGATGCTAGGTCGATACTTTGCTCGTTTCAAAGAAGCACCAAATAAATTAGTTTCAGTTAATGGCAACTATATGAAAGAATATTGGGGAGAAGGAAGTGCCCGTGCTCGTAACTGGCAGCGTTATGATGTTGGTGGCGATGGTAAGATGTCTTTTGTGGAAGGTGTTGATTCATATGTACCATATGCAGGAACACTTAAAGACAATGTTGGCTTAACTTTATCAAAGCTCCGACATACAATGTGTAACTGTGGATGTTTATCCATTCCAGAACTACAAAAAAATGCCAAAGTGACTCTTGTATCTTCAACAAGTATTGTTGAAGGAGGAGCTCACGATGTTGTAGTTCGTGATCAAAACTTTGATGCACGTGTAAAATAAACCGGATTTTCCGGTTTTTTTTAGTTGGTTGAACAGGCAACTATGTCATGATAAAATATTTCCATGAAACAAAACGACTTATTTATGGATTCTAGTATCCTTTATCGAAGCACACAAAAATTCTTTGATAAGAAACTTCAACCTTTTCAGCTTACTTATGCTCAGTTACCTGTTTTGATCATGGTATATGAAAATGAAGGCATTTCCATGCAGGAAATCGCATCACAGGGATTGTATGATAAAGGAACTATCACAAAAAATGTCCAAAAACTTGAAACTTTACATTATCTTCATGTAGTTAGTTCTAATAAAGATAAGCGCAGCAAAGAATTATATACAACACGAAAGGCCAAAGAAATTATGAGCCATGTATATGAAATTCGACGAGACTGGTGGAAGCAATTAAATGCGGAAATGACAAAAGCAGACATTGAACAATTTTCACAATATTTTATGCATGTTTGTGAAAAATCTAAAAAGCTTATGGAATTCTCACAAGAAAGTGTTAAATTCTATAAACACCAGAAAGTCAATTTAAATATGTTTCCCAATCATATTTCTACTGTTTTTTATACAGGAGGATGTAATTTTCAATGTAAACATTGTCCGAATCCAGATTTGGTTTTTATCAAACAAAATATGGTTGAAATTCCCATGGAATATATTAAATCTTTCCTGACAAAACGAAAAAAAAATATACAAGCTATTTGTATATCCGGTGGAGAACCATGTATACATGATAACTTATCTTCTTTTTTGAGTTATGGAAAACAACTTGGCTATAAAATGTGTATTCGTACCAATGGAAGTTATCCATATACACTTATTGATTGGATTGAAGAAGGATTACTGGATTATGTGATTTTAGATATTAAACAATCAAATACATGTTATTCCGACATTATTGGTATGGAAGATTACGATGTATCTAATATCAATCAGACAATCAACTATCTACAAACCAGTCACTTTCCATTTTCGTATCAGTTAGCTTTATCAAAGGAATTTCATAATGAAAAACGAATCATGGAAATAGGAAAATGGCTGCAATCGGATGTTGAAATGAGACTTTCATCTATTGATCTTGATCAAGAAGAATTCAATAAATTAAGCACTATTCTAAAACAATATTTACCAAATCTAAAAATACAAGGAGACATTTTATGATATCTGTAGAAAAAAGAGATGGATCCATTGTGAATTTTGATATTCATAAAATTCAAAATGCCATTGAACAAGCTTTTCAATCCATTCCACTAGAATGCGATTCATCCATTCTTGATTTACTAGCTTTAAAAGTGACAGCTGATTTTCAAGAAAAAATAAAAAATGGAATCATTAGTGTTGAAGACATACAAGACAGCGTTGAAAAAGTATTATCCCAGGCAGGATATTCACAAGTTTGTAAGGCATATATTTTGTATCGGAAACAAAGAGAAAATCTACGCGAACTCAAAAAAAATAATGATAAATATATATCCATAATTGATTCTTATATCAACGATGAAAATTGGCGTATTACAGAAAATTCCATGGACTCTTATTCCGTTGGAGGATTAATTTTTTCCAATTCAGGAGCTGTTACTACAACATATTGGCTTCATCAAGTCTATGACGAAGAAATCTCAAAAGCACATATGAATGGAGACATTCACATTCATGACTTGGATATGTTGACAGGAGATAGTGCAGGATGGTCTATTGCTCAAATTATTGAAGAAGGATTAAAAGGTGTAGGTCGCTATGTACAATCTAAACCCAGTAAACACCTTTATACACTTTGCTCTCAAATCAGTAATTTCTTAAGTATTGTACAAAATGAATGGGCAGGAGCACAAAGTTTACTACGCTTCGATACGTATTTAGCTCCTTTTGTGAAAATAGATCAATTAAATTATCAGCAAGTACATCAAATCATGGAAAATTTTATATATGGAATGAATATGCCTAACCGATGGGGAACCACTATTCCTTTTTCGAATATTATTTTAGATTGGACAATTCCAGAAGAATTAAAAGAACAGGAAGTTGTGATTCAAAATCAGAAACAAGGGTTTACATATTCTCAATGTCAAAAAGAAATGAATTTGATTAATGAAGCTTTAATGGATATTTTTTTAGAAGCTTCAGGAAACGAAAGAGGCTTCCAGTTTCCAATTCCAACCATTCGCATTCAAAAAGACTTTGATTTTGAACATGGACAACACACAAAAAAATTATTTGAATTAAGTGCAAAATATGGACTTCCTCATTTTGAAAATGCCAAAAAAAATATAGACACGATTCGACATACCAAAGACTTTGTATTTGATGAAAATCAATTAAGTAAAAAAGCAGGAGGATATTTCGGATATGGAGAAAATATGGGAAGCATTGGCTCTGTAACCATTAATTTAGGACGTATTGCATATTTTAGTAAAAATGAAGAAGAATTTTTTGATCGTCTTCATTATTTACTGGAAATATCCGCTCGTTCTTTACATATTAAACGACAAGTCTTAAATCGTTTCTTAGAAAGAGGTTTATATCCCTATACAAAACAATACCTCAAAACTTTGGATCATCATTTTTCTACGATTGGAATTATTGGAATGAATGAAACTTGTATATTTGCTAACTGGATACAAAGCGATTTAATGAATGAAAAAGGACTATTTTTTGCGAAAAAAGTAATTTCTTATATTAAAGAACAATTAATCTTTTTTCAAAAACAATATCATGAGCCTTTTAATTTAGAGGCTACACCAGCAGAAGGTGTATCATATCGATTCGCAAAATTAGATCAGAAATTTCTTCAAGGGAAATTGTATTACACAAATGCATCAAATTGTGCTGTAAATGCGACCAATGATGTGTTTGAGGCACTGGATGTTCAAGATGTACTTCAAAAAGAATATACAGCCGGAACTTTATTTAATATTTATTTAAAACAAAGAATTTCATCTTCTTTCCAGGCTGGACAATTTGTAAAGACTATATGTAATAACTATTCCATACCATATTTTACATTGACACCAACATATTCATATTGTATAGAACATGGATATTTGACAGGACAAAAAGATATTTGTCCAATTTGTGCAAAGAAAACAGAAATCTATTCAAGGGTTACAGGATATTATCGTTGTCTGGAAGAATGGAATGATGGAAAGAAACAAGAGTATGAGGATCGAGTGTCGTTTGATATTGAATAGCTTGTGAAATTTTTATTTTTCACTTGATAATTTTTCACAAATTACCTATTATTTATTTGGAGTGATAATATGAGAAATGTACCAAAAGCAACACTACAAAGATATCCAATATATTTAAAAGCCCTGAATCGATTGGATAAAAACGGAATTGATCGTGTGATGTCAAAGGAACTAGCTATGATGGTGGATATTGAACCTACAACAATACGACGGGATTTTTCATTTTTAGGAAATTTAGGAAAACAAGGCTATGGATATAGTGTTCCTAAATTAATTGAAATTTTCAATAAACAATTGGGTGTAAACTTTGATGAAAAAATTATTCTTGTAGGGGCTGGAAATTTAGGTAGTGCATTATTAAATTATAATAAATGGGATTATGTTGTTGGAGAAATTGCTTGTGGATTTGATGTAGATGAGAAGAAATGTGGAGAACATTTTGGTGTGCAAATTTATCCAATGAATGAACTAGAACAAAGAATTCCACAAGGCTGTCACATTGCGATTTTAACTATTTCTTCCCATGTACAAGAAACAGTCAATCGATTAGTAGAATGTGGAATAACCGGAATTGTGGATTTTACACACCAGCATATTTCAGCACCAAAAGGGGTTGTCATAAAAGCCATTGATGTGGTATCATCAATTCAGGAATTGGTATTTTCAACAAATGCCATAAATCAAAAAGCAATGAAGTAGACGTCCTCTATGACTGGATTTAGAGAACTTGTGGCAGGTGAAAACAAGTGAAGGAAGTAGAATGGGTAACAGCTGCTTGGCTAAACTGGAGAAATATAAGTAGACAGTTTCGTATAGGTGCGTTAAACCTTATTGAGTCAAAAAGTAGGATGGTACCGCGGTCTATTTAATCGTTCCTTAGGGAACGATTTTTTTTTGGAAAGGAAGGAAATATGTTAGTAAAAAAATTAAAAGAAACAGTTGATTCAATGGATCAAAAAGAAATTGAAATTCAAGGATGGGTTCGTACAAATCGAAATTCAAAAGCCGTTGGTTTTATTGAATTAAACGATGGAACAACATTCTCGAATGTACAAATCGTTTATGAATCAAGTCTTGACAATTTTATTGAAGTTTCAAAAATTACATTAGGATCTGCTATTGAAGTCAAAGGAAAAGTTGTTTTAACACCAAATGGTAAACAACCATTTGAAATTCAAGCTCAGACCGTTACAATTTTAGGATTAAGTGAACATGATTATCCACTGCAAAAGAAACGTCACAGCTTTGAATATATGAGAGAAATTCCTCATGTACGTCCAAGAGCCAATACATATTATGCAATGTTTCGTTTACGTTCCGTTTTAAGTATGGCCATTCATACTTTCTTTCAATCTAGAGGCTTTGTTTATGTTCATACACCAGAAATTACAGGAAACGATGCCGAAGGAGCTGGGGAATGTTTTACTGTAACTTGTAGAAAAGATGATCAATATGAAAAAGATTTCTTTGGAAAACATGCGCAATTAACGGTATCTGGACAATTACATGTAGAACCATTCGCACTGGCATATCGCAATGTTTATACATTTGGACCTACTTTCAGAGCAGAAAACTCCAACACAACACGTCATGCTTCTGAATTCTGGATGATTGAACCTGAAATGGCTTTCGCGGATTTAAGTGATGACATGGATTGTATTGAAGAAATGATTAAATATTGTATTCAATATTGTTTAGAAAACGCCAAAGAAGAAATGGCTTTCTTTGAAAAGATGATTGATAAAGAATGTATTCAAAGAGTCACAAAAGTCATGAATTCAACATTTGAACGAATGACATACACACAAGCCATTTCATATTTAGAAAAAGCCAAAGACCAATTTGAAAATCAAGACATTTTCTGGGGAATGGATCTTCAAAGTGAACATGAACGCTATATTTGTGAAAAAATTGTGAATGGACCTGTTTTCTTAACTGACTATCCAAAAGATATTAAAGCCTTCTATATGCGTGTTAACGAAGACAACAAAACAGTAGCCGCTTGTGATTTATTAGTGCCATATGTGGGAGAATTAGTAGGAGGATCACAGCGTGAAGAACGTTATGATGTATTAGTCAATCGAATGAAAGACATGAATATGGAACAAGAAACACTTCAATGGTATTTGGATTTAAGACGCTTTGGAGGATGTAAACACTCTGGATTTGGATTAGGATTTGATCGTATGTTGATGTATCTAAGTGGCGTACAAAACATTCGTGATGTACAACCATATCCACGTACACCAAGAAATTTAGTATTTTAATCAAAACGACCTCAATTGAGGTCGTTTAATATATTTCTATAAAATTTTCTTTTTCATTACAAACAACATGAGCCATAGCTCCATTAATTAAAGTAAACGAAGGCTTTACATGTCCAATATCAAATCGATAAATAACAGGAATATCTTCAATAGCCATTGAAATTGCTTGTGAATACGATAAATTGATAAAACTCGATTCAAAAGCCACTTTTCCAAATAAAATAGCTTTACAATGATCAAACCATCCCGCATTTTTAAATTGAATTAAAGTCAAGTACAGGCTTTCTGCTCGCATATTAAAGACATCAAAATACCAGATAACACTTTCAAATTGAGAAAGAAAAGAATTTGTATTATCCCATTTTGTTCCAATTACATCTTTTAAGCACTCTATACAACCACCAATTAATATTCCTTTTTCATCCACATAACCATTTAAGCATTCCCATTTATTTTTACAATCTAAAACATCACTAAAAGACTGAGATTCACAATAGTCATATTTATTCTGGATTATTTTTTTTCCTTTTAAAATATCAAAAAAAGAAAATAAAGAAGGATGCATTTTTCCATTGAATCCAGACATGTTACAAGGCGTATATATTGTTTGAATATTTAAATTCGTTGTGACAGTAAATAATAAACTCGTTGGATCAGAACTTCCTATTATCCATTTTGGATGTTTTTGAAGGATTTGAAAATCCAGAAAGGGAAGCATATCCAATAAAAAATCACCACCCGAAGCAATTGCTATACACTTTACATCATCATCTAAAATTAATTCCGTTAATTCTTTCGCACGCTGCAAACCAGAGCAACTTACAATTCCAGAAGTACGAACATTTTTCGTTTCTTTGATTTGAAATCCTTGAGATTGAATATTGGAAAGACTATCTTCAAATTTTTCTAGTTTATCAAGAACACCACAGCTGCAAGCAGTGATGCCAATAATATCATTTTCTTTTAAAAATTCAGGAACAATCATATTTGCCTCCTATCCTATAAAAGAATATCATACTTACCTTTCTTTTTCTTTCATTTTTTGTATATAATAAAGAAGATGAAAAAAATAAGAAAATTACTGAAACATCCAAGAATTGCGATTTGCACTGTACTATGTATTTCTATTATCAGTGTCTCTTTGTTTTTATATGCCAATCGAACAACCGACATCGATAAAATGAATATGACATACTCTCAAGTTTTTGATACCGATCTTTTAAAACAAAACGTTACCACTTCATTTAAACAAACTTATCAATTAAAAGACTATACAACTTATGGAGAAAACCTGATGTTGTATGAAAATGAATACACAGCTGATTCTACGGATAGTCTGCAAGGAAAAAATGTTTTATTAAAGAATTTATTGACCAATAAAGAATTTATTTTTACTTTTTCAGGAGGCGTAGACTCTGGAATTGACTTATCTGTTTTAGATGAAGGCTTGTATGAAATATATGTCTATGATCATTACAAACAAAAAAGAGTTTATTTCTCCGAAGAATTTGAATCCGAAAAATTCACGACAATGCGAAGAAACTCCACTGTAAAATCTATAACCCTGAATACTAACCGAGACTATTTAAAAGAATTAGACATCAAATTCGAAAAAAATTATGCGTTTTTAACCGTTATGGATAATACACCTATTTCTAATATATATGACGTGGTATTGGATCCATGTGGAAATACAATAGATATTACAACTAATTCAGTTGATTATGGCTATTCCAATGATAAAATAAGTGAATCCCAGTCTAGTTATGAATTGGCTTGTCTCATTAAAGAAGAATTAGAAAAAGCAGGTCTACGTGTTTTGATCACAAGAGAAAAAGATGAAGATTTATCGTATTATGGAAACAATGGACGTGTGGGAAAAGGATATGAAGCCAAAGCAAAAGTATTTATTTCATTGGGTATGACTGCTGATGATAGCATTATATATCCATATTTTGTAACGTCTCCATATACCAATGGTTTATTAGCCAATGAAATTGCGTATTATATGAAAGGAAATAATATTAGTTTAAATCCTGTTTCAACGGAAACAAGACTGCAAGAAGGGGTTTGTTTTGATGTGATTTATGAAGGAGAACAAGGAGATACATATACACAATGGGAAATGTATCCACAAATTCGTGAATCTGGAGGGAAATCAACTTTTGCGGGTTCTTTGTCTTATGCTCTTGAAAATCAGATGTATGCAAATTCTTATGGAATGTATGGAATATATTTTACTTATGCGAATATTAATTTAGATGAAAGCATTGATTATTATGTGAATCATAAAGAAGCTATTGCGAAAAGTTTCGCAAAAGGATTTCTTCAATTTTTTAGAATCGAAAATGAAACAGAATAAGTCACGATTCGTGGCTTTTCTTTTGGAGGCAATCAATGAAATTACAATTAAGTCATATAAAAAAATCATATGGCACTCAAGATGTCTTGCTGGATGCCAATCTTTTAGTGAAAGATCATGAGAAAATTGCTTTGATTGGAAAAAATGGATGTGGGAAAAGTACTTTATTAAAAATTATATGTGGACAAGAGACCATGGATTCAGGTACTTTAACCATTCCAAATCAAGTCAAAATAGGATATTTATCGCAAATTACATTTCAAAATGAATATCACAGCGTATATGAAGAATTATTAAGTGTTTTTGAACCTTTAAAGGAATTAGAAAAACAATTAAATGAACAAGCCAAAGTACTGGAAACCAATTATAGTGAAAAAGAAATGGAAAAATATTCCCTGCTTCAACATCGCTTTGAAATGATGAATGGCTACAATTACGAAGTAGAACTAAAAAACGTATTTTTTCATTTTCAATTTAGTGAAGAAGACCTGCAAAAACAACTCTGCGAATTTTCTTCAGGACAAAAAACACGAATTGCACTCGTTAAATTGTTGTTGACAAAACCCGATGTTCTTTTACTGGATGAACCAACCAATCACTTGGATTTAAATTCCATTGAATGGCTCGAAAACTATATTCAACACTATCCAAGTGCCGTTATTTTGGTTAGTCACGATCGTATGTTTTTAGATCATGTCATAGACGAAGTCATTGAAATTGAATTTGGAAAAACAACACGTTATGTTGGAAACTACTCTCACTTTGTGAAAGCCAAACAAGATTTTCTTGAAAAGAATCACGATGCTTTTGTTCGTCAGCAACAAGAAATACAACGATTAGAAGCTTTAATTGACAAATTTCGATATAAAAAAAATAAAGCTGCTTTTGCGAAGTCTAAACAAAAATACTTAGATCGAATGGATAGAATTGAAGATAGTCGAAGCGATACTTCACAAATGAAAGCCACTTTTTCTTGTGCAAGAAAAGGAGGAAAACAAGTTTTAGATGTTGATTCATTGTCCATTGGCTATGACACTATATTATCAAATGTTTCATTTACATTGATGTGCCACGATCGCCTTGGAATTGTTGGTAAAAATGGAATAGGAAAGAGTACATTGATTAAAACATTGGTTCATGAAATAGAACCCATTTCGGGCCAATTTCGTTTTGGACATCAAATTGATATTGGATATTTCAATCAGGAAAGTGCGCAAATGTATTCACAAAAAAATGTATTAGACGAATTATGGGACGAAAATATAGATGCGACGCAAACTGAAATACGAAACACATTGGCAAGTTTTTTGTTTACCCAGGACGAAGTTTTTAAAGATGTTGTCAATTTATCTGGAGGAGAAAGAGTTCGATTAGCATTGGCTAAATTAATGATGGATCACGATAATTTATTGATTCTGGATGAGCCCACGAATCACTTAGATATCCCATCAAAAGAAGCTCTAGAAGATGCTTTAGAAAAATATGATGGAACCATCCTTTTTGTTAGTCATGATCGTATGTTTTTAAAGAAAATGGCTACACGTATTTTAGATATGGATTGTTCCATTGTATATGATTTAAATTACGAAGAATATTGTCTGAAAAAAGATGAACCCATTCAAATGGAAATACAAAAAGAAAAGAAAGAAAGTCAAAAATCGTTTCAGGATTTAAAGCAAATGAAGAATCGTGTCGTAAAGCTGGAAGCTTTATTAGAAGAAGCAGAAAAGGATTTAGAAGCACTTCGTGAACTTCGTTATGAACCGGAATATTATCAGGATTATCGTAAAATGGAGCAATTGGATCAGAAAATTGATGAAAAACATAATGAAATTCATGCTTTGATGCAGGAATGGGAAGAAAAAATGAAAGTATTGGAAAATTAAAGTCTATTTACATTTTTCATAAAATGTTCTAATATATTTAGTGAAAATAAGAAGATTTTTAGATAAAGGAGATAAAAATAATGAATCTTTCAGCACTTCAAAAAGCAAGATATCAATATGTTCCAAAATTACCTGGAATGCTAAGAAATGGTATCCAAGACATTTGTGTTAAAGAAGGAGAAGCAACACAAAGTGTTGCGGATCAGGAAAAAATCCAGGCTCTTTTCCCTAACACATACGGAAAAAAGGAAATCACTTTCCAAAAAGGACAAAATACATCTGAAACAAAAAAACAAGTTGTTGGTGTCATCTTATCAGGTGGACAAGCACCTGGTGGACACAATGTTATTTGTGGTTTATATGATGCATTAAAAGCAACTAATAAAGAAAATGTATTATATGGATTCAAAAAAGGACCTAGTGGATTATTAGAAGACGATTATTTGATTTTTGATGATCAATATATCGATCAATATCGTAATACAGGTGGATTCGATATTATTGGATCTGGGCGTACAAAATTAGAAACACAAGAACAATTCGCGGTTGCAGCTGAAGTATGCAAAAAACATGGAATCACTGCTATCGTAATCATTGGAGGAGATGACTCCAATACAAATGCGGCTGTATTAGCTGAATATTTTGCTGCAAATGGAACAGGTGTTCAAGTCATTGGTTGTCCAAAGACAATTGATGGAGACTTAAAGAACGAAGACATTGAATGTTCATTTGGATTTGACACTGCAACAAAAACTTATAGTGAAGTCATTGGAAATATCGAAAGAGATGCCAACTCTGCTAAAAAATACTGGCACTTTGTTAAAGTAATGGGACGTTCTGCTTCTCACGTTGCTTTAGAATGTGCATTGGAAACACAACCAAATATTTGTTTGATTTCTGAAGAAGTAGCCACTAAAAAAATGTCTCTATCTCAAATTGCTGACTATATTGCAGATTCTGTTGAAAAACGTGCAGCAAATGGAGATAACTTTGGTGTAGCCATTATTCCAGAAGGTGTTGTTGAATTTGTTCCTGAATTCTCTGTATTGATTTCTGAAATCAATGAATTATTGGCAGGTAAAAAAGCAGATGAATTCAATGCTTTACCAACTTGGAAAGATAAATATGCATTCATCGAAAAAGGATTAACAAAAGAATCTATGGCTGTATTTGCGATTCTTCCTGAAACAATCCAACAACAATTATTCCTGGAAAGAGATCCACATGGAAATGTACAAGTTTCATTGATTGAATCTGAAAAATTATTCTCTGCTTTGGTTAAAGATAAATTAGAAGAAAGAAGAGCAGCAGGAACTTATAAAGGTAAATTCAATGCCCTTCATCATTTCTTTGGATACGAAGGAAGATGTGCATTCCCATCTAATTTTGATGCTGACTACTGTTATTCATTGGGATATAACGCTTTCATGTTGATTCAATATGGATACAATGGATATTTATCAAAAGTATCAAATCTTTCAAAACCAGCTGAAGAATGGGTTGCTGGTGGTATGCCAATCACGAAGATGATGAATATCGAAAGACGTCACGGAGAAGATAAACCAGTTATTAAAAAAGCATTGGTTGAATTGGATGGAAAGCCATTCAAATTCTTCGAAGCACATCGTGATCAATGGGCTGTAGAAACAGCTTATACATATCCAGGTGCCATCCAATATTATGGACCAACTGAAGTATGTGACTTAACAACTCGTACTCTTGCTTTGGAAAAAGGTGAATAATATTGTCCCCACAATTGTGGGGCTTTTTTTTAAGAAATTCTTTAGAATTTAAACGCTTTATTTTATGTTTTATACAGTATTCTATGTATGAGAAAGGAGAGGCTTATGAATCATACAATTTTAATTGTCGAAGATGAAAAAGGAATTCGCGACACATTAGCTATTTTTTTAAAAAATCAGGGATACAATGTGATTCAGGCAATAAATGGTAAAGACGCATTGGATAAAGTCACAAAAGAAGTCCATCTGGCGATTGTAGATATCATGATGCCTGTTATGGATGGTGTTGAATTCACATTGCATGTACGCGAACAATATGATTTTCCAATCATCTTTTTAAGCGCAAAAAGTGAAGATATCGATAAAATCAATGGATTAAATGTAGGAGCCGATGATTATGTCACAAAACCATTTGAGGTATCGGTTTTAATGGCTAGAGTCAACTCACATATTCGTCGATACGAACAAATTATTCGCTTAAAAGAACATTCAACAAATTCAAAAAAATTAGTTGTACGTGGATTGGAATTAAATCAAGACACAAAAGAAGTATTTGTAGACGGAAAACAAATTCAATTAACCGCAAAAGAATACTATATACTTGAACTCTTGATGTCTTATCCTGGAAAAATATTTTCATCGGAGGAAATATATGAAACTGTATGGAAAGAAGATGCCATTAGTACGCAAACCATTATGGTACATATACGAAAACTACGAGAAAAAATTGAAGTAGATCCGAAGAATCCAGATTATATCAAAGTAGTTTATGGAATTGGATATAAAATAGAAAGAGGGCATTAAATTGAAAAAGAAAAACATTTTTACGATTCTTTTCTATTTCATTTTAGTCGCAGTATCCATTTTATCCATTATTTTTTATCCATCTATAAAAGATTTGGCCAATTCAAAAAAGAATAGGAACTTTGGATATCAATTTCAAGAAGATTTGATATATTTCATCGTTCAGGAAGCTATAAACCTGGATGAAAATTATCAGCCGCTAACATTTCCTGAAAACATAAATAAAGACTTAAAAAATGAAATTGAAGAAAGATTTTATACAGAAGTAAATAATTATTATTTATATAATAAAAATGATTCCAGTTTTTATTATTCTTTTAAAAATATAAAAACCAATCAGGAAGAATCCAATTTAAAAGAAAATTTCACAAATAAAAAAGAAAATTTGAATTTATATTTAACTTATACAAAAAAAGAGAATCAATGGGAATTGAACAGTAATTACCATGAATCCATGGAAGCACTATTTAAAGACATCTTTAATCAGTTTTTAGATAATAACTTATATGACATTGAAGATATATGGATGGAAGATGATGGAGAAACAATTCACTATCAAACAGATGAATATACGTATTCCTATAATACACTTTGTACACTCAATGTCCCTGAAAATATTGAAATTCATATAGAAGTTCCATTAAAAATTGATTCAACAAGTGTATTTTCAAATTACGATTTATATTATAAACAAGAAATATATATGCAATGTTTTGCGATTCTTTATTCCATTGTATTTATTATTTTATTGATATATATATTACTGGTTCCTATCAAATATTTAAAAGAAATCATTCCATTTAAGTGGATACAAAACATTCATTTTGAATTTTTATTCATTATATTGTGTATCAGTATACCATGTATGATCGCTGCCAATTTATATGTGGCCTTTTTTACGGCTTCAGGAACCATTGTGTCACAATTAAAACAAATCAACCAGATAAATTTAGAACCACTCCTTTATTTAGGAAACATTTGCATGTATTTTATTTCTTATTTATTAATTGCGATAGCCATATTTATCTGCAAACAAATTATTATACATCCAATTCAATATTTAAAAGAAAAATGCCTGATCACAAAATTGTATTATTGGATCAAAGGAAAAATATTAAATTTAAGTCGCATGGATTTATCCAGTTCATATGTTCTTCCTATATCCATTTTATGTTTGATAAATTTAATTTTAATGTGTATTTTTGGACTTTTAGAAGGATTTGGCTTTGTATTAGGATGTATTTACAGTCTTATTTTGTTCTATTTTGCGATGAAAAAAATTGATGAAATTAGAGTGGATTATAAAGCATTACTTGATGCGACAAATCAATTAAAAGAAGGAAACTTTAATAATAAAATGGATCAGGATGTTCATTTATTTAATTCCTTAAAAGATTCTATTAATGAAGTATATGATGGATTTGAATTAGCTGTTAAAGAAGAAGCTAAATCGCAAAATATGAAAGTGGAATTAATTTCCAATGTGTCACATGACTTAAAAACTCCATTAACTTGTATTAAAAACTATGTACTTCTTTTACAAGATGTAAATATAAAAGAAGAAACACGAAAAGAATATTTAGATAACTTAAATAAATATTGTGATCGATTGAATGTTTTAATGCAAGATTTATTACAGATTTCAAAAATTAATAGCGGAAACATAGAATTGGAAATACACCAACTCAATATTATTTCTTTATTAAATCAAGTTATTTTTGAAAATGAAGAAGCTTTAGAAGAAAAACATTTAGTCATCAAAAAGAATTTTGAAGACGACGAAATACTTTTAAATCTAGATAGCAATAAAACATATCGAATCTTTGAAAATTTATTAACAAATATCGCAAAATATTCTTTATCTTTTTCAAGAGTGTATTTAGATGTATTTGAAAATGAAGAAACCGTCCAAGTGATTTTTAAAAACATCTCACAAGATGAAATGAATTTTACACCAGAAGAAATTGAAGAACGATTTGTACGTGGAGATAAATCTCGACATGAAACAGGAAGTGGATTGGGGTTAGCCATTGTCAAGAGTTTTACAGAAATTCAAGGTGGAATTTTTACAATTGAAATTGAAGGCGATTTATTTAAAACTATTGTAACGTTTAAAAAATAAGCTACAATAAGGATATGAAAATAGTGAATTTAATCGAAAACACGAGTTCATATCCTTTTTTATGTGAACATGGTCTATCTTTTTATATTGAAACAAACAATCATAAGATTTTAGTGGATACAGGACAAAGTGATTTGTTTATAAAAAACGCACAAATATTAAATATTGATCTATCAAAGGTGGATTTAGTCTTTATCAGTCATGGTCATTATGACCATGCTGGAGGTTTACAATCCTTTTTAGAAATAAACCATACGGCAATAATTTACATTCATCAAGAAGCTAAAAAAGAATTTTATAGCTTGAAAAATGGAAAAGAAAAATATATTGGAATAAATCCGGTATTATGGAATCATCATCAAATTCGCTGGATTGATTCAAATATGAAGATTGATGAAATTGAAATATTTACCGATGTGATTCATGAATATTTCTGGCCGCAAAGTAATTTAAGACTCAAATATAAAGACCATCAAAAATTGCAGCAAGACGATTTTGCACATGAAATCTATATCGTGATTCATCAAAAACAAACCATTTTAATTTCTGGTTGTGCACACAATGGCATTGTCAATATTCTCAATACATTTCATAAAATATATAAAAAAGATCCAGACATCGTAATATCTGGATTCCATCTTATTCGCTCAAACTATGAATCACAGGACATACAAATGATTCAAGATATCGCAATAGAATTAAAGAAACATAAATGTATATATTATACAGGACATTGCACAGGTGATTTTGCGTATAAAATTCTAAAAAATCAACTTCAAAATCAAATTCATAAATTAGAAACAGGAAAAATAATAAATACGTCATCGGAATAAATCGATGGCGTATTTTTTTCTATTGTTCACTTACTTCATGTAAACGATGACCATATTCTGAATCATCGGCAAGTTTACGACTGTTTTCGTTGGCATATTTTTTAATTAAGGCACTGGATTTTGTGATTGGCTGTAAAGTACCAGCTCCAGCAACACATCCACCAGGACAAGCCATACCTTCTAATAAATATCCATTTAAACGACCGGCTTTGGCCATCATCAACATGGAACGACAGTTCTTTAATCCTTCAGCGGCTTGCACTTTAACATCCAATTCAGGATGTTGTTTGTTGATTAAATCCTTTACGGCTTTGGCAACTCCACCACTCACCGCAAATCCACGAGCTGTATTGGATCCTTCTAATAATGGATCACTTCCTTCAATATTTGTTAAGTCAATGTTTTTTGCATTGAACATACCCATGACTTCTTCAAAAGTTAAAACAAAATCAATGTCAGAACGAATGGAACGACGACTGGCTTCTAGTTTCTTAGCAGCACATGGTCCAATGAATACAACTTTTGCATTTGGTTTATCTTTTTTAATCAATCGACCTGTTAAAACCATTGGTGTAAGTGCCATGGAAATATAAGGTGCAAATTGTGGGAAGTTTTTCTTAGCCATAACAGACCATGCAGGACAACAGCTTGTTGCCATAAATGGTTGTTTTTCAGGTACTTTTTGTAAGAAGTCTTCGGCTTCTTCAATTGTACATAAATCGGCTCCAATCGCAACTTCAACAACATCCGCAAAACCTAATTGTTTCAATGCGGATTTAACTTTGTCTGGTGTTACTTTAGGTCCAAATTGACCCACAAAAGCAGGGGCAATGGCAGCAATTACTTCATATCCTTCTTTCATTGCATAAATAGTCTGGAAAATTTGTCCTTTATCAACAATGGCGCCAAATGGACAATTGACTAAACACTGACCACAGCTTACACATTTATCATAATTGATGACAGCTTTTCCTTCTTCATCAGAACTGATGGCATCCATTCCACAGCTGGCAGCACATGGACGTTCAATTTTAGTAATCGCATTATATGGACAGGCATCCATACAACGACCACATTTAATACATTTTTCCTGATCCACAAAACTTCGTCCATTGACAATATGGATCGCATCTCTTGGACATACTTCTGTACATTGATGAGATAAACATCCCTGGCATGCGTTTGTCACAAAAATTTGTTTTTCAGGACAAGCATTGCAGGCAAATTTAATGATATTGATCAATGGATCGTCATAATATTTTTTCGCAATTGTACTTTCTTCAATTCCATCTGAAATTTTTCCATATTCTCCGTGTTCACGAATTGGAAGCCCCATTCCTAAACGCAATCTCTCACCGATAATAGCTCTTTCTAAGAAAATGCTATTCCGATAAGTAGCTTTTGTTCCAGGTAGAATTTCATAAGGGATTTCTTCAATTCGTCTTGCGTAATCTGTATCATCTGAGTACGCCATTTGAGCAATGGCAGTAAATATTTTTCTACGAATATCAGTGACCGAATTATATACTCCTCTAGGCATAATACATCTCCTTTTTTTAACATTTAAATTATACAGATAAAATATTTAATTTAAAAGTCTTTTGGTAAAAATTTCACAAATTTATAGAAATTTAGTATACTATTTATATGAAAGAAATCACAATTCAAAAAAATGATGCCAATCAAAGACTGGATAAATTTCTTCAAAAAAGTTTTCCATTTCTTTCAAAGGCAATGATGTATAAAGCCATTCGAAATAAGAAAATTAAAATTAATCGAAAACGATGTGAATTTAATCAAATATTACAAGAAAACGATCAAATTTTATTATTTCTTCCAGATGATTGCCTCATTCAAAAAGAAAGAAACATTGAAAAAGAAAAACCACTTTCTATTGTTTATGAAGACAATAATTATTTGATTGTTAATAAAGAATATGGACTATTATCCCAAAGTGATCAGAAAGGAAATCAAGATTGCCTGGTTTCTCGTATTCAAAGCTATTTATTCTATAAAAATGAATACAACCCAGAACAAGAAAACAGTTTTGCCCCTGCTATTTGTAATCGATTGGATCGAAATACTACTGGTTTAGTCATTGCGGCAAAAAACGCAAAATCATTAAAAGAAATGAATGAACAAATTGCTTGTGGAAACGTTCATAAATTTTATCGAGCCAGAGTGGATGGAAAATTAAAAGGAAAAGGAAAAATTCATTTATATATAAAAAAAGAAGGAACCAAAGCTTTGGCTTGTAAACAAAAAAAAGAAGGTTATAAAGAAGCTCTTCTTTATTATCAGGTGATACAGGAATTTGAAAATGAAACGATTGTAAATATTGAACTAAAAACAGGACGCTTTCATCAAATACGTGTTTCTTTTTCCAGTATTGGACATCCTTTAATTGGAGACACAAAATACGGATATAAGGGAAAAAAGAAAAAGATAGAACTCAAGGCGTATCAACTTATATTTGATAAATTATACTTACCCAATATACAAATTGAGTAAGTTTTTTTGATTTTGTAATGAATAAATAAGAATTGATTTCTATAATAGAAGTATGAAATTATTACTTTTATTTTTGGCAATCCATTATTTAAAATATCAATCCTTTCATTCTATTTTCATTGATTTCATGATTCTGAATATTTTATCTTTCTTTAACATTCCATTTTTGATTTCAATTTTCCTTTACTGTTTATGTCTACAAGACTATTACACCTATCATATATCTAAAATCTGGATTCCATTTTCAATTCTATTTCTTATTCATTTTCATAAGCTATATTTTCTAAATGCCATTCTTTTTTCGTTTCCATGTTTTTTAATGTATCTAAAAAAAGGAATGGGAAGTGCAGATGTTTGTTTTATTTTTTTGTTTGCTCTTTGTTTAGGCTATCAAAGAATGATGGTGGCATTCTTTATTTCGATATTTTGTGGATTTATTTTTTATGCTTTCAAACAAAAATTAATTCCTTTTTGTTCTTGTCTGGCTATAGGTGTATTTATTGCCCTGTGGAAAGGGTATACCATTTTCTATTTCTTTATGTGAAATCGATCATCTAAAGGTACTTGAATATCAATGGGAATCGAAAATAAAGGATGCATAAAAGCCATGTGTGTATTCTCAAGCAATAAGCCGTCTTGATTTTCAATATAACCATAAACAGGATCATTAACAATGGGATATCCAAGCGTTTTTAGGTGCAAACGAATCTGATGTTTTCGACCTGTTTCAATTTGAATTTGACACAATGTATAATTTGAAAATGTTTTTAAGACATGAATATGAGAAATTGCTTTTTTTCCATTTTTATGTACAATCATTTCTTTTGAATTGTGACGATTACCAGAAATTGGATAATTCACTGTCTTATCTTTAAAATTCATTTTACCTTTGACAAGTGCATTATATTCTTTTAAACAAGAATGACTGGCAATCATTTCGTCTAACATCCCCTGGAAAAAAGGAAGCCTGGAAAATAAAACAATGCCAGAGCATTGAGTATCAATGCGATGAATGGCCTGGGCACTATGGGGATGATATTGACTTTTTAAATATGCATTTACACGATTTTGAAGATTATCAATATGAAATCCATCATCATGAACTAAAAGAAAAGGTGGTTTATAGACTGCAATTAATATTTGGTCTTCATATAAGATTTGAATGTCTTTATTTATTGATGGAAAATTTTCCTCAATAGAGAATTCAATAATACAAATGGTATTTTTGGGATAAAAATTTAACTTGGGTTTTATTGTATGTGTATTGAATTTCTTTTTTGAAATATGGAAAAAAGACAGTAAATCTTGAAAACTGCAATCTTTTTTTATTTGAAATGTAAATGAATAAGCATTTAAATCTAAAATTTCAATCATAGAATCATTTTATAAAAAAAACTGATATAATGGAACAAGTAAGGAGATTTTTTTATGATTAAAAATACGATTACATTAGTTGCGACTGATTTAGACGGAACTTTATTAAATGCCAATAAAGAAGTATCAGAAATGAATAAACAAGCTATTCGGGATTTAAAACAAAACGGAATCTTTTTTGGAATTGCTTCTGGAAGACCTGTAGAAACAATTTTAAAAACGATAGAAGACTGGGGCATGTCTAAAGATATTGGTTTTGTGATGGGAATGAATGGAGGCGCTATTTATGATTATCGTCTGCAACAAAAAGAAGAATTTTATTTATTAGATGGAAGCATTGTGATGGAAATCATGGATTTTTTTAAAGGCTATGATGTTATTTTCCAGGTATTGATTGGAGATGATCGCTATGTAAATAAATCAACGCCTGAAACCAGAGCTAATGCCAAATTATTTAAAGAAAATGAAATTGAATGTGATTTATATGAATTCCTTCAAAATCGTAAAATAAATAAATTAATATTAAATTTTGATCCTTCGTATCAAAAAGTAGTCGAACAAAGAGCCAAGGAATTTAAAAATCCAAATTGCACAGGATTTTTTACGGCAAATTATCTATTTGAATTTGTAGATCCTCATATTAATAAAGGATTTGGAATTCAAAAATTATGTGAACACTTTGGAACATCAAAAGAACACGTAGTAGCTTTTGGTGATGATTTAAACGATAAAGAAATGTTACTGGCTTCTGGATGTGGTGTTGCGATGAAAAACGCAAGAAATCGCATTAAAGAAATTGCAGACTATGTATCTGAATATACAAATGAAGAAAATGCCATTGCACATTTTGTATATGACTATATTTTAACGGAGGAACACCATGTCACAATGGGATGATATTTATTGTGGTTTATGCCAAACCATTTTGGAAAAAGGAATAGAAGTGGAAAATCGGACGGGAATCAATACGATTAAAATTCCCAGTGCCCATTTTCAATTGGATGTAGGAAAAGAATTTCCGATTCTGACAACGAAACAATTATTTATTCGCCAGGCAATTTTAGAAATGTTATGGATTTATCAAGCACAGTCTAATGATGTTTCATGGCTGCAGGAAAGAAATGTTCATATCTGGGATAAATGGGAAATTAATGAAAACGGGGATTGGCTGGATGAAAAAACAGGAAATGTTTTAAAACATTTTGATCCATCCTTTGCTCATACGATTGGAACAGCCTATGGTTTTATTGTGAAAGAATATCATTTAATGGATCGTCTCATTGAATCCATTCAAAAAGATAAAAACGATCGTCGCCGAGTTCTTTCTTTGTGGCAAGATGCGTATTTAGATACAGCTGTTTTGCCAAGTTGTGTATGGTCCAGTGAATGGGATGTAACAGGTGATACTTTAAATGTATGGGTTCATCAAAGAAGTTGTGATGTTCCTTTGGGGCTTCCATTTAATGTGACACAGTACGCTGTTTTATTAAAAATGATAGCACAAGTGACGAATTTAAAACCGGGTACTTTGGATTGGTCTATTAAAGATGCACATATTTATGTGAATCAAGTGGAAGGAATTAAAGAACAATTGTATCGTTATAAAACATTTGGTTCGTATCCAGCACCAGAATGCTGGATCAATCCAGAAATTACAGATTTCTATGCGTTTGATTCGTCTAAAGAATGTAAAGACGTAAAATTAATAGATTATCGTCATATGGGAAAAATTATTTTTCCATTGGCTCAATAGGAGAAATTATGAATTTAGTACAAATTGCAGCAATTGGAAAAAACTATGAACTAGGAAAAGACAATCAATTGATTTGGCATTTAAAAGAAGATATGAAATTTTTTCGGCAGCAAACAAAGGGACACATCATTGTGATGGGACGAAAAACTTTTGAATCATTGCCAGGTTTGCTTCCAAAACGGCATCATATTGTGATTTCTAGAACACATCCTTCTTTACCTGAAGAAGTGGAAGTCTTTGAAAGTATTGAATCTTTCCTGGAAACATATAAAGACTATTCTCAAGATATTTATGTAATCGGAGGTGCCCAAATTTATAAAGCGTTATTACCATATAGTTCTCGTTTATTATTAACAGAAATTGATGCATCTTTTGATGCAGATGCATTTTATCCAAGTTTTGATAAGAATCTATATATTCGAAAAGAACTAACTGATATCCAGGAAAATGGATTTCATTATCATCATGTTGAATATAGAAAAAAGGACAACTAAGTCCTTTTTTGTTTTATCTCATTTTTTTCACAATCACAAAAACAATTAATGCTAAGGCAATGGAAAATAGAAATGGAAACCATGAAACCGCAATGGGCAAGGATTTAACATTCATTCCATAAAATCCAAAAACCATATTAGGTACTTCCATTGAAATGGTAATAATCGTCAAATCTTTCATGGAAAAGTTTAAGTTATTGGCAATGATATTTGAAAAAGTATCCATTGTTCCATTTAAGACATCTTTATAAATATGACTCATTTCATTGGCTTGATCAATTTCAATTAAAACATCATCCAATAAATCATTTTCATCTTCATCTAATTTAAACTGCCGACAACGAAGAAGTTTTTTTAGTACAACTTCATCCGATTTTAAAGACGTCGAAAAATAAATTAAAGATTTTTCCAAAGCTAACATACTCAATAATTCTTCATTTTTCATTGTTTCACGTAAACGAGACGATAATTCAGTGGAATAATGATCAATTTGTTGTAGATATATTAAGTATTTCTGTGAAATTTTCAACATAAAATGAAGGAAAAACTGAACAGGTTTATTGGTATTCAGTCCTCGAATTTTTCCATTAATGATTTCATTGATTTCAGTGTTTTCAGATAAACTAATCGAAACTATATATTCATCGCAAATGACAATACCTAAAGGATATGTGTTATAAGTCGCATTTTCACTACGGACTAAGTGAGGACAATCCACAATAAACAACGTTTGATTAACATCGTCATCATAGTCAATATGGGCATTTTCAGAACGGTCTAAAGACGATTTCACAAATTCTTCTAAAATACCGATTTCACGAATCAATGTGAGTTTTTCTTTTCGATTTGGATCCACCACATTGATCCAGCAGCCTTTTTGAGGACCATCAATTTGAACAATATTTCGATTTTCTGTCATGTAGTATTCAATCATGGTTAAATTATATCATTTTTTTTTATTCGGGAAAGATTTCTTTTATTGATAATAAATTTTTCTGGTCAAATAGGATTTGTTTAAAAGCCTGTAAGTCTTCATAATTCACAAAATCAAATTCCGCACGATTTAACATCATTAAACTTTGTTGCAGAAAAGAACGAAGAGAAATCAAAGTATTAGAATTTGTTTTATTTTCATCAACGAATAAATAAATGGTTTCTTCATTCATCAATGGCTGAAGAAAAGAAAATAAAGTTGTTGTAGATACAGATGTATTTAACACATTCAATTCTTGATAAACTGGATATAAATATTGTCGACACAATATAAGAATGGCTTTTGTATAATATAAAACACAGCCACTGTAGTCTACTTCTAGTGTATCTTCATAATACATTTCAATATCACATGCCTGTTCAATTAAATCTAAGACAACGCAGTCCTTGTATTCTTCTTCATCAATATGTAAAAACTCATAAAACGTTATTTCTTCTTCCTGGTCTTTGGCCTCGTTCATATTGTTCATCATATTCTGGGCAAATTGATTTATTTCTTCTTTTTGATCATCATTTAAGTTGTCCATCATTGCTTTAATACGACCAAAATCAATGTCACTAAATTTCATAAGAATCTCCTTTTTGTGCTATAATTGATTCAATTTTAAATCGAAGAAAGAAGAGTGTAAAGAAATATGATTGGAACTATTGTGAATACATGTACCATTTTAATTGGAAGCCTGACTGGAAGTATTATTCGAAAAGGAATTAAAGACAAATATAAAGATGCTTTATTTTTGGCAATGGGATTAGCCGCAACGGGTCTAGGTATAAATGCCATTGTTCAAAATATGCCAAATAGTCAATATCCTGTATTGTTTATTGTTTCATTGGCGTTGGGAAGCCTGATTGGAACTATTTTAGATTTAGATGGAAAATTTCAAAAAGCTGTGAATCATTTTTCTTCTAAAGGAAAACTAGCCCAAGGTATATCAACAGGTGTTTTATTATTCTGTATTGGAACTTTATCAATTTTAGGACCTGTTAATGCGGCTTTGTATCAAGACTATACTTTTTTATTTACCAATGCTACATTGGATTTGGTAACTTCCTGTGTATTGGCTTCAGCATATGGAATTGGTATTTCGATTTGTGCTGGTGTTTTATTTTTATGGCAAGGTTCAATTTATACTTTGACACTTTTTTTAGGAAATTTTATCAGTTCTTCTTTGATGTGTGAAATCTCCATTGTCGGTGGCTTTTTAATTTTTTGTTCTGGATTATCAATTTTAGAAATAAAATCCATTAAAACATTAAATTTATTACCAAGTTTACTAATACCTGTTATTTTCTTTCTGTTTTTAGCACTTTTGTGTTGACAGTGCTAAAAACATTGCTATAATACAATTAGCACATGGATTACAAGAGTGCTAATGGGAGGTGTACATTATGAACTTTGAAAAAATGTCTGAAAAACTTCAACAAATCATTATGAATGCGATTAATCAAGCTAAAACTTATTCGCATACTAGTGTCGATACTATTGATTTATTGGAAGCAATTTTTAAAGATGATGTACTCGATGGATTGTTTTCAAAAGTATCAGTAGATAAACAAAGAGCTTTGCAAATCATTGCTCAGGAAAATCAAAGAATTGCGACGGGAAATGTATCCAATTTGAATTTTTCAAATGAAGTTGTTAAATCTTTTGATAAAGCAGAAAAATGGGCCAATGAACATCAAGAAACATATTTAAGTGTAGCTTCTCTTTGGTTGGCATTGATTTTTAATAAATCATATATTTCAAGACAGTTGGTGAAAGAATTTCATTTGAATGAATCTCAATGTCAGCAAGCGGAATTAGAAAGAAGAAATGGAAAAAAATATGATTCACCAAATGCAGAAGAAAATGTTGAAGCACTGAAAAAATATGGAAGAGATTTAGTGCAAGATGTGAAAGATGGAAAAATTGATCCTATCATTGGACGAGACGATGAAATTCGTCGTGTGATGCAGATTTTATCACGTAAAACCAAAAACAATCCAGTTCTAATTGGAGAACCAGGTGTTGGTAAAACAGCTGTTGTAGAAGGAATTGCCTGGCGAATTATGAAAGGGGATGTCCCTGAATCTTTAAAAGAAAAACAATTAATTGAATTGGATATGGGTTCTTTAATTGCCGGGGCCAAATATCGTGGTGAATTTGAGGAGCGATTAAAAGCAATTCTAGATGAAGTAAAAAATGCCAATGGTCAAATTATATTATTTATTGATGAAATTCATAACTTAGTTGGAGCTGGTAAAACAGAAGGATCAATGGATGCCGCAAATTTATTAAAACCAATGCTGGCACGTGGAGAACTTCATTGTATTGGTGCTACAACCTTTAATGAATATCGAAAATATATTGAAAAAGATGCTGCACTGGAAAGACGATTCCAGAAAGTACAGGTACAAGAACCATCGGTTGAAGATACTATCAGTATTTTACGAGGATTAAAATCTCGTTTCGAATCCTATCACGGTGTTCGTATTTTAGATGAATCATTGATTGCAGCGGCTACTTTATCCAATCGATATATCACCGATCGATTCCTTCCTGATAAAGCCATTGACTTAGTTGATGAAGCTTGTGCTACTTTGAAAGTGGAAATGGAAAGTATGCCACAGGAATTGGATGAATTATCTCGTCGTATTCTTCAACTACAAATTGAAAAAACGTCTTTATTAAAAGAAGAAGACAAAAAAGCTATTGAGCGTCGAGAAGAAATTGAAAATGAATTGGCTAAACTTCAATCTCAAAAAGATGAAATGCATTCGAAATGGGAAGACGAAAAAAATGAATTGGCTCATGCACAGGAATATAAACAAGAACTAGAAAGAGCTCGTTTGGAGTTAGAACAAGCACGTAATGATATGCGATATGAAGATGCAGCTCGTCTTCAATATGGTGTCATTCCAGATTTGGAACGTAAAATTGCATCTCAAAAAGAAAGAAAAGACGATGCTTTAATTCAGGAAACTGTAGATGAAGAAAGTATTGCCAAAATCGTGTCTCGCTGGACGGGTGTCGAAGTGACTCGTTTAGTGGAAGGGCAAAGAGAAAAATTATTGCGTCTTAAAGATGAATTAGGAAAACGAGTTGTCGGACAAAATCATGCTCTTGAATTAGTAACAGATGCAATTTTAAGATCTAAAGCACAGATTCAAGATGAAAATCGTCCAATTGGTGCCTTTATGTTTTTAGGACCAACGGGCGTTGGTAAAACAGAGGTGGCTAAAGCTTTAGCAGAACAATTATTTGATGATGAACGACACATTATTCGAATTGATATGTCGGAATATATGGAAAAACACAGTGTTTCTCGATTAATTGGAGCGCCTCCTGGTTATGTTGGATACGATGAAGGAGGACAACTAACAGAAGCTGTACGAAGAAATCCTTATAGTATTGTTTTGTTTGATGAAATTGAGAAAGCACACCCAGATGTTTTTAACACTCTTCTTCAAATTTTAGATGATGGTCGTATTACAGACTCTAAAGGGGTAACCGTTGATTTTAAGAATACAATTATTATCTTGACAAGTAATTTAGGATCACAATATGCTTTTGAACCAGGAAATCATTATGATGACTATATGAATGAAGTGAAACATTTCTTTAAACCAGAATTCATTAATCGTATTGATGAAATCATTGTCTTCAATGCTTTAGATTCTTCATCCTTTGAAAAGATTGCTAAGAAATTTATGAATCAATTAGCGCATCGATTACAAACAAGAGATGTTACTTTGCAAGTCAGTGATGCAGCTTACCAGCAAATTGCCAGTCAGGGAGTGGATCCAATTTATGGAGCACGTCCAATGAAACGATATATTCAAAAATATATTGAAACACCAATTGCTCATAAAATCATTGAAAAAGGATATGTAAAAGATTCTGTTATAAAAGTCGATTATGATTCGGATTATACATTTGATTGGGAATAAAAAGAGAATCAATTTATATTAGATTTAACAATTTAATTAAGCCGGCCTTAGAAGACCGGTTTTTTTCTTAACCTAGTTTGAAAATAAATATTAGTTTCAATAACGACTTGACGAAGATTAAATCTTATATATTTACCATACTAAGTAATTGTAATTAAGAAAAAAAGTAATTCTATAATGATGAATTTTCTTTGTCATTTTGTTTTCACAATTAACTATTTGTAAATAATAAATGAAATGATGTAAAAAATAACCGGATTTAGAATATTTTAATATGATAAGATGTATTTACCAAATAAGACAGAATAATATAAAAGCTGCGGAAATATTATACATCAAATCAATATTATAGGAGGATTTTTAAATGAATAAAAATACTACACAATGCCCGCGGCACACAAAGAACAGTATCTATCAGCTATCAAACGATTTAGACCCTTTGATGATACCTTTATGCGTATCCTGTTTAAAAACAACAAGAAATTATTAGAAAAGATATTGAATATAATCTTGTCTAGAGATGATATCCAAATTGAAAAGTATATTATTCAATATGATTTGAAACAAGCCAATTCGAAATCCATTATTTGTGATATTGTATTATTTGATACAGAAGGAAATATATACGATATCGAAGTGGAAAGAAGCATACAAAAAGCTTTACCAGAACGATTAAGATACTATGCTTCTATTCTGGATATTGAAAATGCCAAGAAGAATATGGACTA
>NZ_JBJEEY010000138.1:0-6132 GCF_051873555.1 Floccifex sp.
AAAGAACAATCTTTTCAATCTTTAGAAGACATAAAAAATGTAAAAGGAATAGGGGATGTTCTTTTTGATAAAATAAAGGACAAAATTGTTTTATGATTTTATTATTTGGATTTTGGTTTAGTTTAACATTACATGATTTTTCTTTAATGCTTTATTTTGGGATTTTTTATTGTTTCTTTTTGTTTCTAAAAGACAAAAAGAAAATTTGGATCTGGGTTCCACTATGGATTTTATCAATACTTATCATACCCACAAAAACAATAGCTCAGCCAGGCATTTATACGATACAAGAAATAAAAACCAGTTATGTATTGGCATCGGATTCAAAAAGTACGATTGTACTTTATGGACTTGAAAACCCTATGTTTCATGATCAAGTACAAGTCAATACCATTGAAGAAATTCAAAGCCTAAACAACATTCATCAATTTAATTTTCAGTCTGTTATGAATCAGAAAAATATTTATTATTGTGCCAACGTATCCGAAAGAGACATCATTCAAAGAAAAAATACAATTAAATCCATGATCTATTCCAAATGCAAAAACAATTCCTATTTATTGATGAGTCTATATGGCATTGTACAAGACGATTCTTTGCAGATGTTTGCTCGACTTAGTTCTCCTATACTTGTTTGTCTTCATATCATAAAACGAAAAAGTCAGAAAATCTTACATGAAAAACAGGCCAATGCGTTTTGTCTTTGTTTAGGTATTTGTTATGGACTACTTTTCACATTTAAAATCAATTTAATCCGCTATATCCTTTATAACACAACAAAATTTTTAGAAACCAATTCATGGACATGTTTTTGTATTTCCAGTTTTATATTTTTGATTTTATTTCCACTTTATGCCAAAGACTTTGTCTTTGTATTTGTCAGTGGCATCTTTATTTTAAATCATTATTTAAATCGAAATAAAAAAATGGCAACCTATCTTTATTTATTTTCAATTCAATTTTTATATTTCCATGAAATAAATTTAATACTATTTATATTGTATCCATTTTTTAAAAATATAAATGCTCTATTTTTTCTTTGTTCCTTTTTTATAGAACTCCCACTCTTTTCCATCCCCGATTTTACAATACATTATGTACCCAATTTTATTTTTATAATTCTATTCCTTTTAAATTTTTCGTTTTTCTTTCAACAAAAAAGAAATACAATCTTAATACTCTTATTTTTATTATCTCCATTGTATTCTACTAAAGTAGATCCATTTTTTCATGTTTATGTATTAGACATTGGACAAGGGGATTGTACATTGATTGTCGAACCCTTTTATAAAAGTGTTGTCATGATTGATTGTGGTCAAAACTTATATAGAGACAATGTAGAATCTATTATTGTACCTGTTTTAGAAGATCTTCAAATTCAAAAAATTGATTGTTTAATTTTAACACATGATGATTTTGATCACAGTGGAGGATATGAATCGTTAAAAGAACAAATTAAAATTGAAAATGTGATTCAAGATTCGAGTACAGAAATTCCAGTTGACTATCCTTTTTATTCTTTATTAGAACAAAGAAAAACAATAGACGAAAATGATACAAGCATAGTTTCATATTTTGTATATGATAATATCCATTATTTATGGACAGGAGATGCATCTGTTTTCATTGAAAAACAACTCCTGCAATCATATGACATACAAGTTGATGTTTTAAAATTAGCACATCATGGATCGAATACCAGTTCTTCTTTTGAATTCTTAAATCAGACAAATCCAGAACTTGGTATTATATCCGTTGGTGAAAACAATAAATATGGACATCCAAGTAAAGAAGTATTATATCGATGTTTGAATTGTGGTATTGATGTTTTAATGACAAAAGATCAAGGGATGATTCATATCTTTACTTGGCATTCTTTTTCTTTTTTTGTGAGTGCAAGTGGATTGATTGGGACTTTGTGATAAAATAAATCATATGAAACGAAAAATTAAATGGACACGAGTCTTTTTCTTGTTTTTTATTTGTATTACATGTATTTCTCTGATTTTCTTTTTGTTTTCTTTTAAAAAAGAAAACAAAGAATCGATATCACAAAAACCAACAATTTATTCTTTATTAGAAACGGCAATTGAACCACTTGGAAATACTCTCTATATTTATGGTGGAGGATGGAATGAAGAAGATACAAAAGCGGGTCAGGAAGCTGTTTCGATTGGATTGAGTAAAAACTGGGAAAGTTTTTATCAATCACAAGATGAAAGCTATGACTATACAAATTATTTATATCAAATTCATGATGGCCTGGATTGTTCAGGTTATATTGGATGGGTTGTATATAATACATTGGAACAGGAAAATAATAAAGAAGGCTATGTATATTTAGCACAAAACATTGGGTATGAATACGAAAAAAGAGGATTGGGATATGTTATTTCATCTGAACAAGTACAACCTGGAGACATTTGTTTTTCACAAGTCGGTCATGTTTATCTGGTTCTTGGAATGTGTGAAGATGGAAGCATATTATTGATTCATTCCAGTCCACCGGGTGTTAAATTATCAGGAACACCCGATCAAAATGGCAATGTAAATTCTCAAGCTGTAGCATTAGCTGAAAATATCATGAAAACCAAGTATAGTGACTGGTATCAGAAATTTCCAGATTGTAGTGTGGATGCTTCGTATTTTGATTATGAAATTTTTCGTTTTTCGATTTTTAATGATGAAGAAAATATTTCGCAAATGAATGCCAGTGAAGTCGTTGAGACAATTTTTTAAAGGAGTTTTACATGAATATCATTCTATATGGAAACGATGCATCACGGATGAAACAAAATCTGGATGTTTTAAAAAAGAAATATCAAATATCTGAAGTCGTTGAATTTGATGTGAATAAAAATAAAATGGAAGAAGTTTTATTTGAAATCGATAGTGTTTCGATTTTTGATGAACATAAAATGATTGTTTTATATCATTGTTCTTTTTTATCAGCCAAAGATGAATCAGATTATGACGTCAATGAATTTATGCAAAGAAGTAATGAAGACAATCCTTGTATTGTAGTTTTTTGTTGTGAAAATAATAAATTTGATAAAAGAAAAAATAGTATCAAAAAATTTCTTTCCACAATTTCTTCCAATAATATCATTCCATGTTTAGCACTGGATGAAAAAAATAAAAAATCTTATATTCAGGATTATTGTAAACGAATCGGATTAACTATGGATTATGATGCCTTTGAATGGTTTTGTTCCAGAGTGGGTATGGATTCAATGAAAATAGAAAATGAATTAGATAAATGTGCACTCTATTCATCGCATCTTCAAATAGAAGATGTACAAGCCTTATTAAGTGTAGAACCGCTTCAAAATATATTTAAAATGGTAGATGCTTTAAAAAATAAAAACGCATTGTTGTTGTTATCATATTATCGAAATTTTCGAAATCAGAAAATTGAACCATTAGCTATTAATGCTTTATTAGCCTCTCAAATGCGATTCTTATTTCAAGTTCGCGTTTGCATGGATACAGGCATGACAAAAGATGAAATTGTTTCAAAATTCAAAGCCCATCCGTATCGTATTCAAGTCACAATGAAACAAGCCTCTACCTTTCATTGTGATGAAATATTAGCAATCTTGGATCAATTATCCACTTTAGATCAAAATCATAAGATGGGAAAAATGGATATGGATGAAGGATTTGAACAATTTGTGTTTCAAATGCTGACAAAATAAAAAGGATTTTTGAGTATTTTATTTTCTGAATTTTTTCTTGTTAAGCAAGATTTTAAAATAGAACCATTATTTTTATTATATAACACTAAAAATTACTTGAAGCAATCCATTAAATTTCATAAAATAAATGTATATTCAGTTATTCGAATATAAGAAGACATAATAAATATTTTAGAAACGGAGAAGATAAAATGAAGAAGAAATTATTAAGTATACTATGTGCGATATGTACAATATGCATGCTGATACCAATGTCAATATCTGCAGAAGGCGGTAGTACGCAAACATATGACCTGTGGCAGGTAGGTGAGAAGATCTATTATGCCATGACAAATAGTACACGTACAGATTTCATTACTGCAGATGGTGGTACTGAGTTACCTCCAGTTCCAGGTACTTCTTCCTTTTATATGTTGCCTGATAGCGGTACTTATGTTCTGAAGACAGATATTACCATGACAGAATCAGTGTCACAAATTAAAATCCAAACACTTAACATCACACTTGACTTGAACGGCAAGAAGATTATCGAAAGTGTGAATAAAGCTTGCTTATCTATTATTGCTGAAAATATTATTTTGAAAGACAGTGCAGGTGGAGGTAAGATTAATGGAGATATCTTTTTAGATTCTCAATGTACATTCACACTGGAAAGTGGAGAAGTAAATGGCGATATTTCTAATCATGGTACGTTTTATGCTGATGGTGGTACAGTATTAAAAAATGTTCAAAATTATAGTACAATCACCCAAAGAACTGGCACTGCAGGTACTGTATTCAATGACTTTGTAGGTTCTTCTGAATATACAATCATTAGTGGCGGTGTATTTAATGCACAGGTGCTAAATACTGGAAACTCATGTATAACTAACGGTGTGTTCAATGGCCAGGTAAATAATGGCGGTAGTGGCTATATTAGTGGCGGTGTATTCAATGGTCAGGTTAAAAACTATAATTCTATTAGTGGCGGTGTATTCAATGGTCAGGTTGAAAACAATAATTCTATTAGTGGTGGTGTGTTCTATGACAAGGTACTTAACAAAAGTGAAAACAACTACATTGGCAACATCAGCGGAGGCGTATTCTACGGTGGCATTGAACATAATGGTGGCACGATCACCGATCCATATCATACTGTCAGCTTTGACTTAAACGGTGCAAGCGGTACAGTACCAGTGACACAGTACTTTGTTAACACAAATACAGCCCAGGCACTTGAGCCTGATGATCCTGTAAAAGAGGGCTATGAATTTGCCGGCTGGTATAACGGTGAAACAAAATACAATTTCACGGAGAATGTAACTGGAAGCATTGCTCTTAAAGCAGAATGGAAAAACGTTGAAGCACCTGTTATCACAGGACTGGAAGATGGCAAGACATATTGTGATACCGTACAGTTTGAGGTTTCCGACAATGTTGGTGTTACAAGTGTAACCGCAAATGGTGTTGAATTAATACCAGATTCGAATGGTAAATATAGTCTTGAAAAAGGAAAAGGAACTTTAACCGTTGTTGTCAAAGATAAGGCAGGTAATGAAAAGAAAGTTACTGTTACAGTTAATGATGGACACAGTCTTGAACATTTTGATGCCAAAGAAGCTTCTGTGAGTGATACTGGTAATATTGAATACTGGCAATGTAAAGATTGTGATCATTATTTCTCAGATGAAAATGGAACAAAAGAAATTACTTTAAAAGATACAGTTATCTCTAAAAAAGCTCCTGAAATCATTAACGGAAAAGGTCAAAGTGTTACTCAGGGAACTAAGAAAGAATTGTCTTTTACTTCCAATGCAGCATTTAATGAGTTTAAATATGTTAAATTAGATGGAAAAGAATTGAATTCAAAGAATTATACAGTCAAAGAAGGAAGTATTATTGTTACACTGAACAAAGATTTTGTTTCGACTTTAAAAGCTGGAAAACATACAATTTCTATTGTTTCTGAAACAGGAGAAGCTAGTACTGAATTTGAAGTTATTAAGAAAGAAGTTGATAAAGATAGTTCCAATAAAACGAATACAGGAATCATTGGAAATGCTGGTCTATGGATTTCTATGATGGTTTCTAGTTTAGATGCATTATTGATTGGATTTATTTTAAAAAGAAAAAATCGTAAATAGTTAATTTAAACTCCTGTTGAATCTAACAGGAGTTTTTATATACGAAAAAAACGCCAAATCTGTTTGTTTTGACGCTTGAAATATCATTATTGTTCTGTTTAAATCGTCCTGATATCACATGTTTTATCTTCTCAAATCTGTCTATTAGTTTCTTTGCTGATTGGAGTTTTATTGTCATAAGTTGTAACTCCTGAACAAATAACAGGCCTTCAAAGAGGACAAAACTACAAAGGCTATGTGAAAACGGCGGAAACAGCCAATGTCATTAAGTTAAGAATAACAACATTTAGGGGGTAACAAAAAAATGTACC
>NZ_JBJEEY010000139.1:0-6098 GCF_051873555.1 Floccifex sp.
AATATGGACTATAAAGAATTTAAAGATATCTATATTATTTTCATTACCGAACAGGTTAATGATCGAATTCATCTGATGTATGTCAATGGACAATATAGAGGAAATGATGAGTTAGGTCTATTGATGCATGACTTTGGATGCAGTGATTATCGTGAAATGAAAATTACAGAGCTTAAAGAAGCTGTCAAACAATTAAAAACCGGAAATTTGGAGGTGAAAAACATGTGTGAGATTATGGAAGAAATAAGAGAAAGTGGAAGACTAGAAGGAAAGGCTGAAGGAAAACTTGAAGAAAAAATTTCATTGGCTAAGAATTTAAAAAAGATGGGGTCTAAAGATGAATTTATCGCGAAAGCTTTAAATTGTAATGTGGACTATGTTAAAAAATTGTTAGCCTGAATAAATTGATTTTTCTTTTAAAAGGATTTTTACCAATCATATAAGACTGGTTTTTTATGAACAAATTATTCATTTTTTATATTTCTTTTGTTTAAAAATGAATAGAGTTTAAAAATTTTGAAACCAATCAGGTTATTTTTTGTGTAAATTGAGAAAAAATAAATTTCATAATTTACATTTCCTCTATAATAAAACTGCGACAAGGTCGCACGAATATGAATGTCGACCCACTTATTCTTGAATTCGTTTTCATTTTTTAGGGTATTTGATTATGTTGAAGGGCTGGGATTGTGACATAGAAGTATTCATGAAAAAACTCGCTTTCAGGCGAGTTTTTTTGTCTGTTCCTTTAACCAGTTTTTTTCTTTTTTATTGAGATAAGGACTTAATAATGTATATGTTTTTTCATGGTATTCATTTAACCATTGAATTTGTGTGGAATCTAAATAAGAAGGATCTATACAATCTAAATCAATGGGAACATAGCTGATTGTTTCAAAATACATAAATTGACCATATTGATTTTTATTACCTTTTTGAACAACCATATCATTTTCAATACGAATTCCATATTCATTTTCTTTATAAATACCTGGCTCATTGGTCAGATACATGCCTAGTTCAAGGATCGTATCTTCTTTTCGATTACTGGTTTTATACCATCGAATTCCATGAGGCCCTTCATGTACATTTAAACAAAAGCCAAGTCCATGACCTGTCCCACATTGATAATCCAGATTCATTTGCCAGATAGGCTCTCTTGCCAGAATATCTAATTGAATACCAGAAGTACCATAAAGAAATTTAGCTTGTGCTAATTGAATATGCGACTTTAAAACACATGTAAAATCTTTTTTAAAAGCTTGACTGACTTTTCCAAGAGAAAAAGTTCGTGTAATGTCTGTAGTACCATTTAAATATTGACCACCAGAATCCACTAGAAAACTGCCTTCTGGTTTTAATATGGAATGCTTTTCTTTTGTGGGTTGATAATGCATCATGGCTCCATTTTCATTATACGCACAAATACTACCATAATTGACTTCAATATAACCAGGTAATTCTTTTCTGAGTTTTTTTAGTTGAATAGAAGCATCATATTCTGTAATAGATTGTGTTTTAACATTTGTTTTAAGCCAATAAATAAATTTAGTTAATGCAACACAATCCATAATCTGACATTGTCTTAAATTTTCAATTTCTATTTTATTTTTACAAGCCTTTAATAATTCAATTGGATTGATTTGAAAAACTGGATTTGAAATTGAATTTAGTAATTCATAATTGACTTGGTTTTCATCCACTGTAATTGGATCTTGAATATATTTTAAATCCTGATAAATATCTAAGTAATTTTTTATTTGAATGTGATGTTTTTTAAAATAAGAAATATCTATAATTTTTCTAGAATCCATATAAAGAATGGTTTTATCTTTATATAATAAAACATACGATAAAAAAACTGGATTACTTATGGCATCGCTTCCACGACAATTTAAAAGCCAGGCAATGTCATCTAAATTAGTAAGAAGATGAATATTGGATTTACATTTAGATAAAACTTCTTTTCTTTTTTCTTCAAAACTTTTGCCTGTATATTGTTCATCTAATTGAAAAACTGGATTTAAAGGATAATCTGGTCGATTGGTCCATATTTTTGAAATCAAATCAATAGATGTGACACAACCAATTTCATCCACAAAAGACTTTGATACCTTTTTTCCATCCAATCCAATATGTTTTCTAGACTTTAAAAAATCCATATAATCGTCTTCCATAATTTGAATAGATGTATTTTGAAGTTCTTTTTTGGCTTGAATCGAATATCGACCATCTGTATAGAAACGACATTGGTTTTCTGTAACAATGACATGGGCATTGGAACCTGTAAAACCTGTTAAAAATTCAACACAACGAAAATAAGGATGTACAAATTCAGAATTATGATCATCTTTAGTGGTGATATAGTAAGTATCTAATTGATACTTTTTCATTAATGCTTGTAACGCCTGTATTCTTTGATTAATATTCATATAATGTCTTTATTTCCTCTTCTGATAAATGTCGATACTCACCTGCATCTAATCCATCTAGAGTGATGGGACCAAATTGTACACGTTTTAAATACGTAACTGTACAACCGATTTTTTCAAACATACGTTTAACTTGATGATATTTTCCTTCACAAATTGTTAAGTAAGCACTTTTTGAATTAATATATTCAAATTTTGCAGGAAGAGAAGTAAAATCTTCAAATTCAATGGGCTTTGAAAAAAAATCTTCTGCATAATCTGGAATATCCGTATCAACTTGCACATAATATTTTTTTTCAACATGATTTTTACTGGATAAAAGACGATGATTTAATTCACCATCATTGGTTAACAATAAAACACCTTCTGTATCTTTATCTAAACGACCGACAATGCCAATGTCTTTTCGAATACAAGGCACTAATTCCAACACAACTGGATAATGCATATCTTGTGTAGCACTTAAAAAACCAGCTGGTTTATTTAATACATAATATTCATAAGTTACATAATCAACTCGCATTCCATCAACATATACAATCGTATTTTCATCAACTTTTGTATCTACTTTTTTAATAATCTGATTATTGATGGAAACATGTCCTTTTTGAATGAGTTTTTTAACTTCACTACGTGTTCCTATCTGCATATCTGCTAAAAATTTATCCAATCTCATTGCCATCTCCAACCTTGGGCATATTTATTTTTAATGGAACCTTTATCAATTTTTCCAAACCCCAAAGGAAATCCATCACAACAAATCAATACCCATCCTTTCATTTTTTTATTATCAACTTGAATGGTTTCACCTTTTAAATATTTTATAACTCGATCATCTTGACAAGAAAAATCTAGAGTCTGTTTAAATTCTTCTTTTTTTAGATACATGGCCAAAGCCTGTGAAGGTTCAAATCGATTCTTTTTACATTCACCACAAAATAAACCAGAACGAAGGATTCGAATACCTTTAGTTGGAAAAATCGGAACAAAATATAATTTATCTTTACGTATTTCAAATTTTCCATTTGTAAAATCAGACGAAATATTATTAAAAAATTCTTGTGCTTCTTTATTTTCTATGAAAGAAGGAATAAATTCCTTTTTTGTTTCTTCTTTTTTCTCTCCTTTTTGAATTAAAGCCACAAAATGACCTTCACCTTTTACTTTATGTGGATAAATTCGAATACATTCTGGATAGTCAATACCACGACTGAATTCGTCATAGATTTGAATATCACAAAGCTTTAATTCAGGACAAATGGATTTCATATAATCAATCATGTCTTCATTTTCTTTTTGAGAGAACGTACACGTTGAATATACCATTTGTCCTCCTTCTTTTAACATAGATAAGGCACTCTTTACAATGTCTTTTTGAAGTTTGACATAATAATCATTGCCTCTTTCCATCCAACTTTGAATTAAAGAAGCATCTTTTCGAAACATACCTTCACCTGAACAAGGCGCATCAATTAAAATCTTATCAAATGTTTCTGGAAAATAAATAGATAATTTTGATATATCTTCACTGGATACAATAACATTTTTAGAACCCCATTTTTCAATATTACGCAACAAAGCCTGCGCTCTGGAAGAAGAAATATCATTTGTGAATAATAAACCCGTTCCCTTTAGTTTATTCAATAATTCTGTGCTTTTTCCACCTGGTGCAGCACAAGCATCTAAGACAATATCTCCTGGTTCAATGGGTAAGACTTGAGCAGGCGTCATAGCACTGGCTTCTTGTAGATAATACAAGCCAGCATAGTAATATGGATGTTTTGAAGGCTGATCTTCTTTTTCATAATAAAATCCATTATAAGTCCATGGAATCGGTGTTAAATGAAAAGGAGAAATTTTTAAGAATTCTTCAACACTGATTTTTGAGGTATTGATTCGTAAACTATATGTTTTAACTTGACTGAAACAATCAAGATAGTCTTGAAAATCATCTTGAAGTAATTCCTTCATATTTTGAATATATAAATCTGGTAATTTTGTCATATAAAAAGTGTAGCACAAAAAAAACCAGTCATGCTGGTTTTTTAAAAAATAATTGAAAAGATTCCATAAGAACTCAAAGCCATGATAATTCCCGCAAACAAGACACCCGCTAAAACCGCAATAACAGTCTTTTTAAAATCTAAATCTAAAATACTGGCTGCTAAAGTTCCGGTCCAGGCACCCGTTCCAGGAAGAGGGATTCCTACAAATAAAAATAAAGCATAATATAAGCCTCTACCCGCTTTGGACTGTAGTTTTTGTCCTCCTTTATGTCCTTTTTGAATAAACCACGAAAATAAAGGACCAATATATTTTTTATCTTGTCCCCATTCTAATACTTTACGCGCAAATAAGAAAATGATGGGAACGGGAATCATATTTCCGATGATACAAATGATATAAGTAGGAAGAATTGGCAATTGAAAAGCCCCAATACCCCATGGAATAGCGCCTCTTAACTCCACAATAGGAACCATAGAAATCAAAAACACAATAATATATTTAGATACAGTTGACATAGATTCTCCTTTTTTTAAACTCTATTAGTTTATCACATGAAAAAAGAAATGTATAATAAATACGGTGATCCTATGAAAAAAATAATTACTCTTATCTTGTCTTTGTTTCTATTAACAAGCTGTTCTTCAACAATTGCTGAAAAAGGAAACTATACCAGTAAAGAAGACGTTTCTTTCTATATTCATACCTATCAACACTTACCCGATAACTACATAACCAAACAAGAAGCTATGGACGCTGGATGGGATGCATCTTTGGGAAATTTATGGGATGTTTGTCCAGGTATGAGTATTGGTGGAGATGTCTATAAAAACTATGAAAAAATCTTACCTGAAGATTATTATCATGAATGTGACATTGACTATGAAGGCGGCTATCGAAATGGAAAACGATTGGTTTATGGTCAAAGTGGTTCAATTTATTATACAGAAGACCACTATGAAACATTTGAACAATTATATTAGGAGGCCATATGAATTTAATTTTAAATCAAAATTCAAAAGAAGAAATACTTCAATACCTTCAAGAACAATTTCAACTCGATTATTCATTGAATTTAGATTCTCTTTATGATGTTTTAAGCACCTGTAAAGAAGAAATCAATATTTATTTAGAAGAAGAAAACCAAATCAATTCATGTATTCTTCTGGTTTTTGCCGATGCTCAAAAAGAAAATCCATATTTATTGATACACAAAATAATAAATAGCCAAAGCCAAGATTAAAGATGCAAAGACATCAAATAAAGAATGTTGTTTTAAAAATAAAGTCGATAAACATATACAAATACATAAGATGGTGGATCCTATATGCACCATTCTTTTATGCTTGAATCCATTGTATTTTTGTATCGCAATGGCAACACCTAAAGAATTATATACATGAATACTTGGGAATACATTAGTTGATGTATCAGAAAGCTGCATATAGTGTGTTAATGTTTCAATCATGTTTTTTGGTTCTTCAATTGTAATGCGAAAATTGGAAAGTCCATTGGGAAAGAAGGTACAAATCAATAAAAATATACTCATTCCAATGGAAATAAATTTGGCCATCTTAATAAAAGATTTTCTATCATTTTTATAAAAATACGCTAAGTTCAACTAAAAAGTTGATAATTGTACGTCAATAATGTCAATTTCAG
>NZ_JBJEEY010000140.1:0-31513 GCF_051873555.1 Floccifex sp.
ACTTATCAATGCGGATGTGAATGGTGCAGCCAATATTCTGAGAAAAGCGGGATATGACACATCAAATGTAAAGCTATCCGGACTGCTGAACCCGAAAATCATCCGATTTGCAGATCTGAACAGTAAGTAACTGTGTAAAAACAGTAGAGGTCGAGTGAACCGGCCATTGTGGAAACAGTACATGGAATATGTATATGCCTGCATAAATCAAAATCCCTGCGGTAGTACAAAAGAGTACATCACAAGGATACCTTATCTGAACTATGTATCAGGTAGGGTAGTTCATTTCTTCTTTTATTCCTTTTCTATTTTTTATAAAAGACCATAAAGATTTTTATCAAATTGCTCTAAAAAACCGAAAAGAATTTCCCATCAAAGAAGGATTGGATGCTATTTGGACAGAAGTAGTCATTCCTTATTCTTTAGAAGCCAATCTAACAAATGAAAAAGAAATGATGTTTTACTGGATTGGATTTCAAGCTGGTTTAACAATGATCATAAAGTATTGGCTGGATACAGGCTGTATGGAAAATGAAGAACAAGTCGCAAAAATGATCCATAATTGTGTTCCGTCTATATGGAAAATCAATTGTCAATAAAACAAGTCATTTAAAAAGGAGGTATCCCTACCTCCGTTTTTTATCTCTTTGGTTTTGCGGCAATATCTTCTTGAATCTTTTTATTTCTTAATTCAATTTCTTCCTGGATTTTTCGATTTTTTTCTAAAGCTTCATTTTGTTGATTCTGGTTTTCCTTTGTTGTGTTTTTCATGCGTTCTTTAGCTTCTTCAATGGTTTCATCGCTTCTTCTTAAAAAAGTATCCACAAATTTATCTTCGACTTTTTTATAAGTACCAACAAATGTTTTTTCTACTTTCTTATAAGCTCCAACTACTTTATCCTCGATTTTTTTGTTCTTATCCGCAAATGTTTCTTTACCCATATCTTTTCCTCCAATTTACATTGGAATTCTAGATGATGATTATTTGTATTTTGTTCATATTTTATTTCAAAAATATTATTTTTGTTTTCTTTCTTCAATTAATTGAACAAACCATTCCACCATCGCTGGATCTCTATGTGAAAAGAAACTGGAAGTTGATGTATCTAATTGAGAAATGGCTTCCATGTCTTCATTGGATAATTGAAAATCAAATACATTAAAGTTTTCTTTCATTCTTTCGAGATGAACGGACTTAGGAATAACAACAATTCCTCGTTGAATATTCCATTTTAACATTACTTGCGCCGGTGTTTTGTTGTATTTTTTTCCAATGGAAAGAATTACTTCATTTTCAAATGTGTTTTTTTTGCCTTCACCAAAAGGAGCCCATGCCTCTAATTGTATATTGTATTTATCGGCATATTCTTTTAGTTGTTTTTGTTGATTGAAAATTTGAACTTCCATTTGATTGATCATAGGCTTGATTCGAGTAAAATGAAAAAATTCAACCATGCGATCCACATAAAAATTAGAAATACCAATGGCTCGAATCTTTCCTTGTTCATATAAATCCTCTAAAGCACGCCAGGATCCGTATATATCACCATAAGGCTGATGAAGAAGAACTAAATCCAGATAATTGGTTTGAAGTTTTTGTAAAGAATTTAATACAGATTGTTTTGTGGCTTCATAGCCATAATGTTCTAACCAGACTTTTGTGGTTAGAAAAATTTCTTCTCGAGGGATACCACTTTTTATAATGGCAGACCCTACTTCTTCTTCATTAAAATAAGATTGAGCCGTATCCAATAATCGGTATCCCGTTTTTAGTGCATCTAGAACACATCTTTCGCATGCTTCTTTTTTGACTTGGAAAACGCCATAGCCTAATATAGGCATTTGAATTCCATTGTTCAGTGTTTGATATTCCATATCATTTCCTCCTTATAAATTGATTCTATCAACCGGTAGTAACAACCGGTCAAGAAAAAATGCATTGACAATTATCTATGTATAGATATAATTTACATGTGAGGTAATCATGACAAGAGAAGAAGTCGCAAAAATTTGTAAAGCCATGTCGGATTCAAATCGACTACGAATCATTGAAATGTTAACAACAGGAGAAAAATGTGGTTGTCATCTTTTACAGGAATTAAATGTTACACAACCGACTTTATCGCATCACATGAAAGTATTAGAAGACTGTGGTATTGTAAAGTCGTATAAAGAAGGAAAATGGCATCATTATTCAATTAACTGTGATACGTTTAAAAAATATAAAGAATATATTTCTTCAATAAGTTGTTTGACATGTCAATGAAATATGCTGGTGAAAAGACCAGCATAAAAAATATTTAATATATAGATGAATATCAATGTAAGGAGGGATATCTTGTTAAATTTTATTCAAGAACAAATACTTGGCATGAAATGGCTAGAAGAACTTATTGGATTTTTATTACAAACTTTAAATGTGGATATTACCCAGAAAATAGGTGGAAGCCTTCATTTCTTTTTCTATGACACGATAAAAATCACAATACTATTATGTGTTCTTATTTTTATGATCAGTTATATTCAAAGCTTTTTTCCACCAGAAAGAAGTAAAAAAATATTAGGAAAGTTTCATGGAATCATAGCTAATACTGTAGCGGCTTTATTAGGAACGGTAACACCATTTTGTTCATGTTCTTCCATACCATTATTTATCGGCTTTACCAGTGCCGGCTTACCATTAGGTGTTACTTTTTCCTTTTTGATTTCCTCTCCCATGGTAGATCTTGCCAGCCTTGTATTGTTGATGAGCATTTTTGGGTGGAAGATAGCAATTATATATGTTGTTCTTGGCCTTGTGATTGCCATAGGTGGAGGTACTTTGATTGAAAAAATGCATCTTGAAAATCAAGTGGAAGAATATATCCGGAATGGACGTTCATTTGATGTTTTACAAGATGAACTCCATTTCAATGATCGAATGAAATATGCATATCAAAAAATGATAGAAACACTAAAAAAAGTGTTTCCATATATTTTAATTGGAGTAGGCATTGGTGCCATTATTCATAACTGGATTCCCGAACAATGGATTGTAAAAGCACTGGGAAATGATAATCCATTTGGCATCTGGATTGCGACTCTATGTGGAATACCAATGTATGCTGATATTTTTGGATGCATTCCCATTGCTGAGGCATTACTGACAAAAGGAGCCCAACTCGGTGTTGTTCTTTCTTTTATGATGGCAGTCACTACTTTATCGTTGCCATCTATGATTATGCTTCGCAAAGCCGTAAAGCCTAAGCTTCTTGGTATTTTTGTGGCAATTTGCACTATAGGAATTGTGATTGTTGGTTATTGTTTTAATTGGATTCAATATTTTATTATATAGGACATAATTTATGAAAAATATACAATCAATCAAAGTATTGGGAATGGGATGTAAAACATGCCATACACAATATGAAAACGTAAAAAAAGCCATTTCAAATCTAAATTTAGATATTAAAGTAGAATATATTACAGATATAGAAAAAGTAATGGAATATGGTGTGATGTCTATGCCGGGTATTGTGATTAATGAAGAAGTTGTTTCCACTGGAAAATTATTAAAACCAAAAGATATAATAAAATTAATGGAAAAATAAAATGAAAAAAGTAGCTTTTATTTGTGTACATAATTCATGTCGAAGCCAGATTGCTCAGGCTTTAGGACAATATTATGCTTGTGATGTATTTGAAAGTTATTCAGCTGGAACCAGTTTAAAATCACAAATCAATCCAGATGCCATTCGTTTGATGAAACAACTCTATGGAATTGAAATGGAAAAAACACAATATCCAAAATTAATGAGTGATATTCCCACACCGGATATTGTAATATCCATGGGATGTAATGTAACGTGTCCATGTGCTTTTGATATGAATTGGAAATTAGAAGATCCCACTGGAAAAAGTGATGAAGAATTTATAAAGGTAATCAAAGAAATTGAAAAGAAAATATTGGATTTGAAGGAGAATTTGAAATAAATTCTTCTTTTTATTATGTTATAAAGATATAACATGTTATAAAGTACTTAGAAATGTTGAATAAATACAATAAGTTATAACAATAAATTTAATTTATTGGTCTTTTTGTTGTTTTTTTATCCATATAATATAAATCGTAAGGAGGAAAACAGATGCTTTCAAAACAATCAGTGGATTTGTTGTTTATTTTAATGAAAAAAGAATTTACAACACTTGATGCATTAATGAATGAATTAAATTTGTCAAAAAGTACGATTTTGAATTTATTGGATGAATTAGATGCGTATTTAAATCAAATTCCAAATTTACATATTCACATTAATCGAAAAAGTAAAAAAGGAATTCAATTTGTTGATGAACAACAAGAAATGAATACACTTCTATTGAATTTATCTGAAAGTATGAATAGCTTGCGTTTATATGATGGAAGATATTTTCAGGAACTTTGTATTTTAATGAATCAAAAAGATTATATTTCATTACAAAGCTTTGCAGATAAAGTATTCATATCAAAGGGAACATTGATTAATGATTTAAATTTTATTGAAAAAGTTTTGGAAGCCTACCATTTACGTTTCAATCGAAAAAGAAATAAAGGAATTCGAATTTCTGGAAAAGAAACAGACCTACGAAATTTATTTTCAGATGTCATCAATGGAAAATTTACCAAGGCGCCAACAAATCTTTCCTATGATAATATCAACTCCTTATATAGTTTATTCAATCAAGATATTGTAGACGAAGTCTATCGATTGATTATTAAAATGATCAATCAAAATGTTGAACTATCAAGTGTTCAAACATCTGCTGTTCTTGTTCATGTGATGATTGCGATTCAAAGAATTCAAACAGGAGATTCTTTACAAATGCCGCAATCCAATTTATCAACAATCATTGAAACACCGTATTATGAAATATCTGAAAAATTTACGGATGTGATTGCCAATCGATTTGGAATTTCTTTTAGTCAAAGTGAAGTCGCTTATATTGCTATGCATTTGATGTGTGCTAAACGAGTTTTAAATACATATCGATTAGAAGGTGATTCCTATAAAGTAATCGATGAAGAATTTAAAAATGTCATTAATGAAATTGTTGTATTAATTCAAGAAGAAACGAAATTATATTTCATAAATGATCGAGAACTCATTGATGGTTTGATTTTACATATTAAACCAGCTATAGAAAGAATGAAAAATCATCTTTCAACAAAAAACCCTTATTTAGATGAAATAAAGAAAAATTATTTAGATAGTTTTGACATTGCGATTAAGGTTTACAAAATATTAAAAGAAAAATATGACATTGAATACGATGAAAACGAAATAGCCTATATTGCCTTGCATATTCAAGCTTTTGTAGAACGCAATCAATTTAATAAAAACTTGAAAATCGCTGTCATTTGTGCAACAGGTGTGGGAAGTTCACAATTGATGTTAGCGAAACTCAAGAAGCATTTTGACAAAACTGTTGAATTTGAGGCATTAAGTGCGCTGGATGTAAAACAAAAAACAAAACAAGAAAAATATGACTATATTTTTTCCATGATTCCACTGGACTTAGATCAAAAAGTATTTTATGTAGATCCTTTTATGGATAATCATCAATTTAAAAAAATAGAAGAAATGATTCATAAACAAGATAGGGAAGATCAGAAATGCATTTATCAATTAGAAAATATTTTAATTGACAATGAATCATTAAAACCAGAAGAAGTGATGAAAAAAATTTGTTCCATTTTAATTCATAACAATAACGTGGCAAAAGAATTCTTGGAAAGTGTTTTGGAACGAGAAAAAATCGCTTCGACTTGTTACGGAAATTATGCGATTCCACATGGAAATCCATTATATGTCAAAAAATCTTGTATATTTGTCTATATTTCGAAGCCAGGTATTCAATGGAATGATAAAAACGTTTATGTTGTATTTTTGATTGCATTGTCAAAAAAAGAAAAAGAATCGTTTGGAGTGATATTTGATCATTTATATAAAATAGCAGGGGATAAAAATTGTTTGCATCGCTTAGTTGAAATGAATACAGAACAAGAAATTTATAGATTTATGAAAGGAGGAAAATAAATGGAAAGTATTATTGCATTTGATGTGAATGGAACAACTAAAGAAGAAGTGATTCAGAATTTAGCAAAAACGTTGTTCGAACATGGAAAAATCAAGGATTTGGATCGTTATATTGAAGCGGTTAAAGAACGAGAAACAGAAATCACAACTGGATTTGGGAATGGAATTGCGATTCCGCATGGAAAAACAGATGCCGTAAAAGAAAGTTCATTTGTTTTCGGAAAATTAAAAAATGAAGTCGATTGGAATTCAATGGATCATAAACCAGTTAATATGGTGTTTATGCTTGCGATTCCGACTGAAGAAGCTGGAACCACACATTTGAGAATGTTATCAAAAATTGCGGTTTCCATTATGGATGAAGATTTTGTTGAACAACTTCGTTTATCAAATGACGAAGAACAAATTAAGGATTTAATTAATACAATACATTAAAGGAGAAGAAACATGAAAATTGTAGCAATTACAGCTTGTCCAGCTGGTGTAGCACATACATATATGGCAGCAAAAGCATTGGAAAAAGAAGCAACTCGCAGAGGACATTCCATTTTTATTGAAAAACAAGGAACACTGGGAATTGATGATGAATTAACAGAAGAACAAATTGAAGAAGCTGATGTTGTTGTTTTTGCAGTCAGTGTGTCGGTAGAAGATGAAGAAAGATTTGATGGAAAACACATTGTTGACATTGAAATCGGAAAAATATTAGAAAATGCATCCGCTGTTTTAGATGAAATTGAAGCAAGTATATAGGAGAACAGAAAAATGAAAAAAGAGTTACAGAGAATGAAGAAAGCCATTTTTGGTGGTTTATCATATATGATTCCATTGGTTGCCGGATCCGGATTAATTATGGCCATTGGATGTATTATGTCTATTATGATGGGACACGATCCAACTGGAAGTTCCTTTGCATGGAGTATTGACGGAAATGTTTTGGATCAATTAGCAAATTGTCGTATTGACCAATTAATTTGGTGGACAGGTAAATTTGGATTAAACTTAATGCCTGCTTTCTTAGCTGGATATGTGGCTAATGGATTGGCTGGTAAACCTGGAATTGCACCTGGTTTCGTTATTGGATGGTTAGCTGGTGTTATGAATGGTTCATTCATCGGTGGTATTGTAGCTGGTTTATTGGTTGGATATATCGCAAGATGGTGTAAAGAACACATTAAATTAAGAGGTGCTTTCCGCTCTTTATTATCTTTCTCTATTATTCCATTAATTTGTTTAATTGCTGGATCTATTGTATATCGCTACACAATTGGATTGGTTATCATGAATATTATGAACGCAATGTATTCAGGATTAACAATGATGAATGCAGACCCAAGTTTACGTGTTTTACTAGGAGTTGTTTTAGGAGCTATGATTTGTGCTGACTTTGGTGGACCAATCAACAAAACAGCTATCTTATTCGTATATGGAGTCTATGCTGAAACAGTATTACCATCTACTTATGCTCATATTGCATTAGCAGTACCAAACGTAGCTTTATTAATTACTTATTTATTGAATAAAAAGGTATTCTCTGAAGGTGGAAAAGAAAATGTTATTTCAAACTTTGTATTGGGAATGTTTGGAATTGGTGAAAATACGATTCCATTTGCAGTCAGCAAACCAGCTTTAGTTGTTCCTTGCATGGTTGTTGGAGGGGCTACAGCTGGTGGATTAGCCGCATTATTTAACTTATCTTTGTTACCAACTTTAGGATACTTCATGGGAATTCCATTCATGGTTGCTACAGAAGGATTTGCAGCTGGTTTATATATGACAATCGCATTCTTTGGCGGATCTTTGGTTGCTGCTTTATTAATGACATTGATTATTCGTACAAAATATGCGAAAAACGAAAAACCAATTTTCTTCGAAAACGACGAAGCTGGTTTAAAACTTTAATACCAATAAGCGAAAGAGAATTCTCTTTCGCTTCATTATAGATAAGGAGAAACCATGGCAAAAAAAGCAAATATATATCATCATACACATTGGGACAATGAATGGTATTTTACAGAAGAAGACTCATTGATTCAATTAAACTATCACATGAAAGAATTAATTGAAGCATTAGAAACAGGTATCATAGATTATTTTTTCTTAGACGGGCAAACAGCTATTTTAGAAGACTATTTAGAATTACATCAAGAAGATAAAGAACGCGTAAAAAAATTAATTTCATCTAAAAAACTATTTGTGGGTCCATTTTTATCACAAATTGATTCATTTATTACATCTGGTGAATCCGTAATCAATAATCTTCGATGTGGAATGAATTATGCCAATCAATATGGAGGCAGCTCAAAAATAGCTTATTTACCAGATTCATTTGGACAATCGCAGGATTATCCTAAAATCTTTAATGAATGCGGCATTCATTCTTTTGTGTTTAGACGAGGAATGGGAGATGAACATGAATTACCATTGGATTTTATGTTTCAATCCAATGATGGCTCTAAAGTCGGTGTTACAACACTAAACTGTGGATACGGATTTGCAACTGATCCATTCTTAAAGAAAACACTCACAAAAAATGCTGGACTTGATTATGATGGCAATGACATTGGATCGCAATTAAAGAAATTATCGGATTTATCGACTTTGGAAAATGATTTCTTGTTGCCAATTGGAAATGACCAAACGCCTGTGATTTGGAATTTTAAAGACTTATTGAAATATTATCAAGAAGATGGAACATATGACTTTGAAGAAACAACATTAGAAGAATATATGAATAAAATTCTGGATAATGAAGAAAACTTAAAAGTATATCAAGGAGAATTTATCAATCCACAATATCATCGTGTTCATCGTTCGATTGGATCTGCACGAATGGATATTAAAAATCTACAGGATCGTGTTGAGCGATTGATGGCATTGGAAGTACAACCAATCATGGCTATTCTACATAAAATGGGGTTTGAATATGACCAGAAAATAATCAATCGTATCTGGAATTTATTAGGAAGAAGTCAAACACATTCAGGAGCTACGAATACCGATACAACCAATGACTTGATTTTAGTTCGTACACAAAAAGCCTATAACTTAGCTTTTTCTTTAAAAATTTATTTGATGCGAAAAATTGCGATTTCGCTGCCAAAAGAAAATAAACCCATTGTTTTCTTTAATACCTTGCCACAAACTCGTGATTTAACACTGGAAATGGATGTTTTCTCTGAAACAAAAGAATTTAATTTAGTTTATCAAAAACAAGATGTACCTTATACATTGGTTTCACAAGAAAAAATGTATGGAGGCGTGATTCGAAAAAATACAGAAAACTACGATGAATCAAAATATTTCTACAAAAATCATATTGTTTGTACGATTCCAAATGTTCAAGGATTAAGCTATCATTTATTATTTGTGGAAGAAACACAAAGCCAACATTGTTTTATTCCAGTTTCAACTAAACACATTGAAAATGATTTTTATCGAATTGAAAAAGGAAACAAAGGGCTTAATTTATTTATTAAAGAAACCCAGACATGGATTGAAAACTTCATTTATTTTGAGGAATCCGGTGATGAAGGGGATAACTATGATTATTCTTATCCAGACCACGATATGATCAATATCTTCCATGATTTCAATTGTTCATTTGAAAACCAAAAACAAAGACAAGTATTAACATTAGATGGAATCATGCATTGTCCAAAAGATTTAGAATCTCGTACAAATAAAGAATTAAATTCAAGTGATGAAATTCATGTAACAATCACATTAGATGCACATAAACCAGTCATTCAAGTAAAAGGATACTATGACAATCATTCTTTGAATCATCGTGTTCGACTGGTTTGTAAAACACCAGTTCAAACAACACATTCTGTAGCAGGAACACAATTTGGATCTATTTTACGAGAAAACAATCCAGGTATCATGGCAAAATGGAAAAAAGAAAACTGGTTAGAAGAACCAAGTCCAATTTATCCTTTATTGAACTATGTCTATTTAACAAAGGAAAATCAGGCAATGGGCGCAATCACAAAATCAGGAAAAGAATATGAAATCATTGGAGATGGATATACAGATATTGCTTTAACTTTATTCAGATCGGTTGGATATTTAGGATTACCGGATTTAAATCGTCGTCCTGGACGTGCTAGTGGATTGGCAGAAAGAATTATTCCTTCGCCTGAATCACAAATGATTTGTAAAAATGAATTTGAATTTGGTTTATTCTTTGTCAAAGACTATGACAAAAATGAGATTGTAAATATGTACAATGAATTTGTGTGTGAAACATGTGCGTTCCAAAATCAAAGTATGAATCGTGTTGTTTATCCAATAACGTATTTCCAGACAAATGTGATGAAACAAGAAATTCAAGAAGAATTTATTTTACCAGTGAAAGAAGAATTCACTAAAATGGCATATTCAACTTGTGAAGTATTAAAAAATGAAGTTGTGATGCGTTTCTTCAATAACGAAAAAGAAACGACAGTTTCATCCATTGAAAAATTGGATTTATTTGGTGAAGCAATGAATCAATCAAAAGAAATTCTCGAAGGAGAAATCGTTACAACAAAGGATTTTATATATGAAAAATAGAATCATACAAATGTTGCTGGGGAATTTTATCATTGGACTTGGTATTTCCATTCAAGTTATAGCGAGTTTAGGAATTGATCCTGGAATGACATTTTATTTTGGAATAACAAAGATTTTCCATATATCTTTAGGAATTGCCACATTATTATCAAATTGCGTTTTTATTATTCCCTTAGTGATTTTTGACCACAAACGAATTGGGATTGCAACTATTGTGAATATGACATGTATCGGATTTATTGTGGATTTCTTTTCTCTTTATATTTTTAAAAATATTGTTGTGACTTCTTTTATAAGTCGAATTCTAATTATGTTGATTGGGATTTTATTCCATTCATTTGGTGTTGCCTTATATTCCAATGCCGATATGGGACAATCTCCATTAGATGGGATTCCCAATGTACTTGTAAAAATCACGCATAAAGGGAGTTATCGAGTCTACCGAGTCATTCAAGATACTTTATTAGTTGTTATTGGCTTTTTATGTGGAAGCCAGATTGGAATTGGAACCATTATGTTGATGACAATGGTAGGACCATGCATTCATTTCTTTTCAACAAAATTAAAAGCTTCTGCATAAGAAGCTTTTTTCGTATGTTATAATAAATTGAAGTGAGGACAATGCTATGCAAATTCAAATGATTTCTTTAAGAAAATTTGTGAAAAATTCATGGATCTATTATCAGGCATCGGATCCTTATTACACAGGATATCCCATGGAACTACAAATTGAAGAGAAAAAAATTTTATATGATATTCGTTGTACATTCATACAAGGACGAACAAAAAATACAGTTCAAATTCAAGCCACAAAAGAAGGAATAGTCCTTGATTTTCAATGTGATTGTTATGAAGGAAGAATGGATACAGGATGTGTTCATCTGATTGCTTGTTGTAACTTGATTAATGATATAAATCCACAGTCTTTTCCTTTTTATCTGGATTATAGAAAATATCGTGAAGAAAAAGAAAGACAGAGACAAGAAGAACAAAGACGGCAAATGATTGAAGCACAAAATAAAGATTTGATGAATCTTGTTCAAAATACACATAAAAACCGAATGGCTCATTTAATTGCCAATGAAGATACTATTTATTTGTCTATGGAAATCAATGGATTTGATTATTATAAATATATAAATTTTTCAATTGGAACACAAAGAAAATATAAAATAAAGAATATTGATTCTGTGCTGAAAACATTTGCACAAAAAGAATTATATGTATTAGGAAAGAAAAATAATATTTTACTGGATATAAATAAATTAGATGAACCTAGTCAGAAAATCTATCAATTCATGGTAACGTATTTTAAAGAAGAAAACATAAAATCAATTTATTTAACTGAAGATAATATAGATGTGTTTTATAAACTATTAAGTGAAATACCACAGTCTTATTATGATATATCTATTGACAAACAAAACTATGAAATCCCGGTATCCATTCAGAAAAAGAAAGACTGTTATGAATTAAGTCTTCAATTAGATAAAGAGATTATTTTAGGAAATCCACATTTATATGAATTTAAAAACAATACATTGATTCAATATCCATTAGACGCTTATGGACAAATTTCTGAATTCATATCGTTTGCACAATACGAAAGAAAACTATGGATACAAGAAGAAAACATGAAAACCATTTGTCAGCAAATTTTATTACCATATCAAGATTGTTTTTTGATTAAAAGTAATTTTAATCTTCATTCATTTGAAGAAAAAATCAAAGACATTAAGATTTATTCTGATTTAATGGACAATGAATTACGAATCTGGGGCGATTATAAAGTCAATGATCAAACTCGACACTTATTTGATTCATCTACTTCTTTTGATATACAAGCCATTGAAACCATTATCTTAAATTATGCCAATAAAACAAAAGACAACATTGCGTATTTTAAAACAAGAGGCTCTCGATTAAATGAATTCTTAGACAAAGGCATTCCTTTGTTGATGCAGCAAGCCAGTGTATATGTATCGGAAGACTTAATGAAATTAAGAGATCGTCGTTCTTTAAATTTAAATGTAGGCATTCATATTCAAAATAATTTACTGGAAATGAAAATTGATACCGATGATATTTCCAGAGATGAATTAATTCAAATCTTAAATGCCTATCGAAAAAAGAAAAAATTCTTTAAATTAAAAAATGGAGACACCATTGATTTAGATAGTCAATCTATTCAGGATTTAGATGAATTGGCTACACAGATGAATTTATCGTCTAAAGAATTAAAAAAAGAAGAAATTCTAAAACCAGCGTATCAAACATTACATTTAGAAAATTTGGATTTTGATATTCATAAAGATCAAAGCATTGAAGAATATACACAAAAATTACAGGAATTAAGTGAAGTACATATTGATGAATCGTATCAAAAATTATTGCGTCCATATCAAATAGAGGGCATACAATGGATTGCCCATTTAAATACAACTGGATTAAATGGAATTTTAGCGGATGACATGGGATTGGGAAAAACACTGCAGGTTCTGGTTTATTTATCAACACATAAAAATAAAAAACCAAATTTAATTGTTTGTCCAAGTTCATTAATGTATAACTGGAACAATGAAATAGAAAAATTTCATATTCCAATGGATGTGATTTGTGTCACGGGTTCACAAGGTATTCGAGAATCCTTAATACAGGAAAAACATGAAATGTATATCACAACCTATGATTATTTAAAAAGAGACATTGAATTTTATGCGAAAAAATCATTTTATTATGTTATCTTAGATGAAGCCCAGTACATTAAAAATCCTAAAACAAAAAATGCACAAAGCGTAAAATCTTTAAAAAGTGAGCATCGCCTAGCTTTAACGGGAACACCTATTGAAAATAATTTAAGTGAATTATGGTCGATTTTTGATTTTCTTATGCCAGGGTATTTATATACACTCCCTCATTTTGTGAAAAACTATGAAAAACCCATTCGCGTTGAAGAAAATACCAAGAAACAGGAACAACTCTTAAAATTGGTTTCTCCATTTATTTTACGAAGAACCAAACAAGAAGTATTGACAGATTTACCAGATAAAGTGGAAAAAGAATTGTGGATGAATTTCAATGAACAAGAAAAAAATATATATGTTGCGAATTTATCAAAAGTCAATGAAGAACTTCAAAAACAATTTGAATTAGATCAAGTCGATTCCATTGTGATTTTAGCTTTAATGACAAGGTTGCGACAAATTTGTTGTGAACCAAGAATGTTATATAAAGATATGGAAGAAATGAGCACGAAGATGAGTGTTTGTCTGGATTTGATTGAAACCTTAAAAGAAAATCAAAAGAAAGTCTTGTTGTTTTCTTCCTTTACGACTATTTTTGATTTATTAATTCCAGAATTCAATCAAAGAGAAATCAAATACCATATAATCACTGGAAAAACAACGAAAGAAAAGCGAAGAAAAGAAGTGGATGCCTTTCAAAGAGATGATTCCGATGTATTCCTGATTTCTTTGAAAGCCGGTGGAACTGGTTTGAATTTGACAAGTGCGCAAGCTGTCATTCATTTTGATCCCTGGTGGAATATATCTGCTCAAAATCAGGCAACGGATCGTGCATATCGAATTGGACAAACTAAAAATGTTCTGGTTTATCAGTTGCTGATGAAAAACAGCATTGAAGAAAAAATATTTGAAATGCAGCAAAAGAAAAAACAAATGAGTGATATTTTTGTGGAAGGAGCACAAGGATCTATTGCTTCTTTATCAAAAGAAGAATTAAAAGAATTATTCACAATTCAAGGATGACAATAAAAAAAATTTATGTTATTTTATATATACAATTGAATTAGGTTTGTAACTTCTTGGAAGGCTTATCCTATGAAATATTTATATTTTCATAGTGCCTGAAAAGAAGTTTTTTTTATGGAGGAAGCATATGAACGGATATCAAACCCTATTTAAAGAAGAAGTACAAAATCATTTATATCCTTTTTTCTGGCAACATGGCGAAAATCATGAAGTATTGGAACACTATGTTGACAAAATTGAACAATCTGGAATGAAAGCATTATGCATTGAAGCGCGTCCACATCCTTTTTTTGTTCAAGAACAATGGTTTTCTGATTTGGATTGTATTCTTAAGAAATGTAAAGAAAAAAATATGAAAATGTGGATTTTAGATGATTCTCATTTTCCAACGGGCTATGCCAATGGAAAAATTAAAGAATCTTATCCACAATATTTAAAAACTTATATCTGGAATCGACGCTATGATGTACATGGCCCTATTTGCAGTGCGCGCATTGATTTTAGCTTATTAAAAAGAAGAATCTGGGAAAAACCAGAAAGTGATATTCGTATTATTGGCGTCTATATGGCAAAACGAATCGAAAGTGATGAAGATGAAATCGATGCCAATACATTAGTAGATATCACATCTTGTATAAATCCAGAAACAAGACTATTGTCTTTGGATGTTCCTGCAGGTGCATATAGTATTTTTGTGGTTTTTGAAACAAAAGAAGGAAAAGAAGAAACAACCAAAGATTATTTGAATCCACTTATAAAAGAAGCAACACAAATTTTGATTCAGGAAGTCTATGAACCGCATTATCAACATTATAAAGAAGAATTTGGAAAAACCATTCAAGGATTTTTTTCCGATGAACCTCGTTTTGGAAATATAAAAGGAACACAAGCAAGTATTGGAATGGATATGCCTCTTCCTTATCGTAAAGACATGGAAAAAGAATTGTCTTTTGATACAAAATATCTTCCATTGTTGTGGACAAAAGCCAATGGAAAAGAAAGAGACATTCGTATTCAATATATGGACTTTATCACAAAACAATACAATGAAAACTTCACAAAAGTCTTGGCAGACTGGTGTCAAGAACATGGAGTTTATTATTTAGGTCATAACATTGAAGACAATGGAGCGCATGCTCGATTAGGCTATGGAACAGGACATTATTTCCGCGGACAAGAAGCAATGCATTTTGCGGGCATTGATGTTATTGGTACTCAAATTGTTCCAGGTATGAATTATCATCACGATGCCTTTAGTACAGGAGGCGCCAATGGTGAGTTTTTTCACTATGCTTTAGCTAAATTGGCCAGTAGTGCAGCGCATTTAGATTCTAAAAAAGAAGGCCGCTGTATGTGTGAAGCCTTTGGTGCCTATGGATGGAATGAAGGACTCAAGACAATGAAATGGATAGCAGATAGTTTAATGGTTCGTGGCATTAATACCATTGTACCCCATGCTTTTAATCCCAAAACTTTCCCTGACTGGGATTGTCCACCACATTTTTATGCCCATGGAAACAATCCACAATTTCCTTATTTTAAAATATTAGATGATTATATCAACCGAATTTGTTCTTTGTTTTCAAATGGAAACACAAAAGCACAAGTCGCACTTTATTATCCAGCAGAAAGTGAATGGGCAGGTAATTATATGCCCATTGAAAAAGTGTGCAAAGAATTTACACAACATCAAATTAATTATGAAATTGTTTCCAGAGATTATTTGCTTCAATCTTGTATTGAAAACCATAAAATAAAGATTCATCGACATTCATTTTCAACACTTGTATTTCCGTATACACAATATTTATGTCCAGATTTAATTGATTTTTTAGATGCTTGTATACAAGAAAATATTGAAATTATATTTATTAATCAACTTCCTGAAAATTATGACAAAGGATGTATTATGCCTTTAAAAGATATTGATTTACCTTCTATTTGTGATATGAAACCAGAAAAAGAAGTGGTTGTATATGAATATGAAAAAGATGAAAAAGAAATTTATATGTTTTTTAATGAAAGTATTGAAAAAGAAATAGAATTTGAATTTCATTTTAAACAAAATGTATATTTATACGATGCATTTAAAGATTGTTTTTATCAATATTCAGAAAAAACAATTCATTTAAGTGAATATGAATCAAAAATATTTATTGTATGTAATCAAAACTATGAATGTGAAACGTATTCTCCTATAAAAGACTATAAACAAAAAACAATTTCGAACTGGATCATTCAATATGAAGACACAAAAATTAAAAAAGAAAATCCTTGTTTTATTTCTCAAATTCCAGGATTAGAACAAGAATGTGGAAAAGCAATCTATACGTGCCATATTCCATTTTATGAAAATCGTGTGTTCCTTGAATTAGAAGATGTATATGAAACTGTTAATGTGATTGTGAATGGAAAAGAAACAGGGACTCGTTTGTGTAAGCCATATATATGGGAATTAAAAGATTTAAAAGAAGACAATGAAATTGTGATTGAAGTCATTAATACATTGGGAACAAAAATAAGAGATGGTTTATCGAGTTATTTACCGATAGAGCCTTTTGGACTTAAAAAAGCCAATTTAAAAATTGAAAAATAAATCTTGACACCGCTTACATTCTTTTTTATACTAGTCTCGTAAATAAAGAAATGAATAGGTTTGTTACTTCTTCGAAGGCTTTCCCGAAAAATTCTTTAAGGATTTTTTAGGTTGTCTCGAAGAAGTTTTTTTTTGGGAGGTTAAAAACATGTTCAATTTTTTTAAAAAAGAAGAATTTAAAATTGTAGCTCCAATATCTGGAGAATTAATTCCATTAACACAAGTCCCTGATCAAGTATTTTCCGCAAAAATGATGGGAGACGGATTTGCGATTGTTCCAAGTTCCAATACAGTTGTTGCTCCTTTAAGTGGAACATTGGAAACTGTATTTCCTACTGGACATGCTGTAGGAATTAAAACAAAAGATGGTATTGAATGCATTGTTCATATTGGCTTGGATACAGTGGAATTAAATGGAGAAGGATTTAAAACATTGGTGAGTCAAGGGGGAAAAATTAAAGCTGGGCAGCCCATGGTTGAATTTGACAAAGAAGCATTGGAAGCAAAGGGATATAACTTAGTCACAATGGTTGTTTTTCCATCTGGTTATGATAAAGCCTTTGACTTAGGAACAAGAAATGTCAGTGCCAATGACAAATTGGTGTAAAATGAAAAAACAAGTTTATAATCCTTATTTACCGAGTTGGGAATATGTTCCAGATGGAGAACCCCATATTTTTAATAATCGTGTGTATGTATATGGTTCTCATGATCGGTTTAATGGAAATACATATTGCATGGAACCCTATGTTTGCTGGTCGGCGCCTGTCAAAGATTTAACGAATTGGACGTATCATGGCATTATTTATACAGGAAAAGAAGATCCGTTAAATGAAACAAAAAAAAGACTGATGTTTGCACCAGATGTTGTAGAAAAAAATGGTATATATTACTTATTTTATGGTTTAGATACTTCGGATACGATTTCAGTGGCAAAAAGTGAAAAACCAGAAGGACCTTTTACTTTCTATGGACATGTACATCACAAAGATGGACAGATTTTAGGTAAAAAAGAAGGAGATCGACAACAGTTTGATCCGGGTGTATTTAAAGACGATGATGGACAAGTATATCTATATTCGGGTTTTTCATCTACACCAAAGGTTATAGAACGAATTAAAAAGAAAATTCAGAAACAAGGCTTACATATAGATATCGATACATTAATGTCTACTTCTGGAAATCTTGTGATGAAATTGGAAGACGATATGCTGACTTTAAAAAGTGAACCCATTTCATTATTGCCGGGGGTCTCAAATTCAAAAGGAACAGGTTTTGAAGGCCATGAATTTTTTGAAGCCAGTTCAATGCGTAAATTCAATGGAATGTATTATGCGATTTATTCAAGTGTTAATGGCCATGAATTGTGCTATGCCATGTCAAAGTATCCAGATCGTGATTTTGAATATAAGGGTGTGTTGCATTCGAATGGAAATATAGGAATAAAAGATTATCCAACTTATTATTATGCCAACAATCATGGATCGGCTATAGAAATAGATGGCACTTATTATGTTTTTGGACATCGACATACAAATTATAGTCAATATCAAAGACAAGGTGTTGCGGAAAAACTGGTAATGAATGAAGATGGTACTTTTAATCAGGCAGAAATGACTTCGTGTGGATTAAATAAAGGGCCTTTACAGTCAAATCAGGAATATCCTTCTTATATCGCTTGTGTTTTAATGGCAAAAAATGGAGCCTGTAAAGAAGATGTGTCCATAGATCGGGATAATCATCCTGCGATTACACAAAACGAACAAAAAGAATCCTATATCACAAATATTCAAGATGGAACCGTTATTGGCTATAAGTATTTTGATTATAAAAATGTTCAAACTATTTCTGTAGTCGTTCAATCGAGTTCAAATTGTCAGTTCGAGATTTATGTTGGAAAAGAAAAAGTAGGAATCATAGATATTCAGGCTTGTGATTCTTTTATGAATTATTCCACTTTGGTTTCTATTTCAAATCAAGTAAATGATTTATGTTTTGTTTGTAGAGGAAATAGTGTTGTAGATTTTAAATCGTTTTCGATTAAGTGAGAATTACTTAATAAATGAAATATAAGTAAAAATAACTTAAAAATTAAGTAAATATTACTTAAAAAATATATTGACAACGCTTACAAACCGTTATAAGATATAGACGTGAAAAACAACGGAGTGTGAAGATGAAGGTCATTCGAAATATCAATAACAATGTGGCTGTTTGTGTCGATGACAATAACCATGAAGTTATAGCTTTTGGAAAAGGCATTGGATTCAAAAAAGCTCCGTATGAGATTGAATTATCTCAGATTGATCGGACATATTACAATCTGGATCCGCATTATATTTCACTTTTAAATGAACTACCAGAAGATGTACTGGAAGTCAGTTATGAAATTGTGAAAAAAGGGAGTGCGTATTTGAATGTAGAATTGAATCGAACGTTTTGGTTTTCACTTTGTGATCATATAAATTTTGCTATCGAGAATTATAAAAAGGGGCTTATCTTAAGTAACCCAATGACTAATGAGATTCGTCATTTATATGAAAAAGAAATGCTTCTTGGTAAATGGGCTGTCAAACATATTGATCGTCGTTTACATATTCGTCTTCCGCAATCGGAAGAAGGAAATATTGCGATGCATTTTATCAATGCGAAGCAGCAAGTCAAGAAAACAAATGAAAAAGATGATTTTGAACATTTTGTAGAGGATATCACCGATATTGTGGAAAGTGAAATGAATATTATCATTGATCGAAGCAGTTTCAGTTATTCTCGATTTGTGACACATCTAAAATATTTACTAAAAAGGACAAACCAGATGGCGCAACCTTTATCGGATAATATTAAGATGTATGAAGATGTCTATCGCAAATATCCTGAATTAAGGAAAGTGATAGAAACAATTAAATGTTATATATATAGTGAATTGAATATAGAGCCAAGTAAAGAAGAGCTGTTATATTTAATGATACATATCAATCGACTTTGTGCAAAAGATGGATTGTAACCAGAAATGGGCTTTACCTGATGCAAGAAAGTGTTCTTTCTTTGTGTCAGGTTTTTATTTTAGCTAAAACAAGATAGTGCGCAATATCTTGTAAGCATACAAAAGAAAACAGAGAGTGAGGAAAAAGAAAAATGGCAAAGTATACTGAATTTTGCAATCAGATTTTAGAAAATGTCGGTGGAAAAGAAAACGTTTCTTCTGCTGTACATTGTATGACAAGATTACGTTTAAATGTAAAAGATCGTTCAAAAGTAAATGTTGAAGCCGTTCGTGGAATTAAAGGTGCTGTAGGGGCTCAATTCTCAGGAGAACAATTCCAAATCATTATTGGACAACACGTTAGTGATGTTTATCCTGAATTCTGTGCTATTGCGGGGTTAGGTGTTGAAAGTGCAATTGATGAAAACTTAGACAAAGAACCATTTGATATTAAAAAATTACCATCTAAAGTATTAGACTACATTTCAGGATCTATTGCCCCATTGATTCCAATCATGATGGGTGCCGGATTCTTCAAAATGTTTTATTCAATTTTAGGATCTAGTTTATTAAATGTATTCCCAGATACATCCAACTTAATGCAGACACTTTATATTGTTGGAAACGCAGGATTCTATTTCATGCCTGTATTTGCAGCTTATGGAGCCGCTAAAAAATTAAATACAAGCATTCCAATTGCTTTATTGTTAGGTGTTCTATTAATTGATCCAAATATTATCAATATTGTTTCAGCTGGTGAAGCATTCAATATTTATGGATTCATTCCAATGCAATTGAATAACTATGCAAACGGAATTGTTCCTTCTTTATTAGCAATCTTTGCTTTGAAATATGTATATGATTTCTTCAACAAACATATGTTTAAGAGCATTAAAGTTATTGGCGTTCCATTCTGTACATTAGTTATCATGATTCCATTGATGTTCTGTGTATTAGCACCAATTGGAAACTGGATTGGATTGGGATTGTCATGGTTCTTCTCAACTCTATACAACATCGCTGGTCCATTAGCTATTGCTTTAATTGCAGCTTTCTGGCCATTCTTAGTGGCAACTGGAATGCATATTGCAGTCATTCAAATTGCTTTAATCAATATTTCAACATTAGGATATGACCCAATTGTATTGGCTGGATCCAATATTGCTAACTACGCATTAATGGGAATGACAGTGGCTTACTTCATTCGTACAAAAGGAGAAGAAAAACAAATGGCTGGTGCCAATGCGATTACTTTAATTGTCGGAGGAATTTCAGAACCAACTTTATTCGGTATCTTATTGCGTAACAAAAAAGCAATGGCTACACAAATCATTGGTGGATTTATTGGTGGACTTGTTGGTGGTTTCTTAGGTGTAGCGGTTTATACACTAGGTGCTACTAACTTCTTAACAGTTCTTCAGTATGCTGGAGGTCCTGGATCTAACTTCATTAATGCATGTATCGCCTGCGCAGTTGCTTTTGTTGCAGCATTAGCAGTTGGAATTGTATTAGGATTTGGTAATGGTGACGGCTTAAAAAATTATAAAGGAAAAAAAGCCAGCAAATAATCAATAAAGGTTCAAGCATGGCTTGAACCTTTTGTTTATATAGAATTTCGAATTACAAGAGATGTATTGACTTCAATTTTTAGAAAATGATTCATTGGAAATTGAATGGACTCCAATAAACATTTTGCAGCAACAGTTCCCATATAAGCTTTTGGAACATCAATGGTTGTTAAAGGCGGATCTACAAAAGTGGAATAAGGAATGTTATCAAATCCAATGATGGCTACATCTTCTGGAATGCGATAGCCCTTTTCTTTAAAAGCCCGCATCGCGCCAATGGCAATTTCATCATTGTCTGCAAAATAACAAGACGCAACAGGCTCTTTATTATTAAGAATTTCAAGCATATCGGCATAAGCACCTTCAACTGAACAAGAAATGTGATGCACAATGGATTTTGAAACCGGAAATGAATGATTTCGAACACCGTTGTAAAAACCTAGAGCACGTTCTTTGAAGTTTTGAATTTTTTGATTCGCATGCAAATAGCCAGGTTGCTGATGTCGCTTTTTTATTAAATATTCGGTTGCCATTTGTGCACTATCGACATTATTGATCACAACACAATTGGCTTTGATATTTGGAAAATAGGTATCCAGCAACAAAATGGGGATATCAAGCTTTTCAAAATAAGAAAATTCATTTTCGTTCATGGTGGTTCCTAATAATAGAATACCCGCATAATGATAAGAATTTAAGCTCATGACTTTTTCTTCCAGGTTATCTAAATCATGGATGTGATGAACCACAAGCTGATAGCCAGCATCTTTAATTGTTGTTTCAACATTGATGGCGAGTTCAGTAAAAAATGGCGTATCAAATACAAAATTTTTATGAAAGAAAATAAAAGCAATTTCATTTGATTTTTCCAGTTTTTTCTGAATTCTTGAAAAATCATACCCCATTTCAGTGGCAACATCGATGATTTTATGACGCATTGCTACACTGACACCGGGTTTATTATTTAAAGCCATGGAAACGGCAGCCGTTGAAATATTTAATTTTTGTGCAATTTGTTTAGCTGTTACTTTCATATTGCTATTATATCAAAAATTTAAAAGGAGTAAAAAATATGATTGAACAAATCCATGAAATCCCAATCACAAAGGAAAGCTATCCTTTTTCAAGTGCTTACAAATACTGTGATTTTAAACACAAACAATATATTGAAAAAGAATATTTTATGGATGGAACTTCTAATGTATATCAAAGTATTGGAAATACAGGAGAAGTTAAAATCAAATATAGAGATGTTTCCTATCGAAATCGAATGATTGTTCGTATGCCACAAGACATAAAAAAAGCCAGTGGAAATGTAGTGGTTGAAATTATCAATCCTACTTCGTTTATGGAAATCGAAAGAATGTGGATATTGGCCTATGAAAAATTTATGCGTGACGGAGATATTTATGTAGGCATTACAAGTAAGCCCAACACTATTGGTAAGCTAATGGAATTCGATGAAAATCGGTATGCATCTTTATCTTGGCCCAATCCAAATAAAGAACCATTTGAATTTGATTTAGAAGATATGACAAAAAAACACTTGATTCCGGATTTAGATATTCATTATGAAACTGGATTATTCTGGGATATGTTAACAGATTTGAATAAGCTTTTAAGAAAAAATGAAGACATCAATCCTATTCATGCATATCCTCATTCTTATATTTATTTAACAGGATGGTCACAATCCGCTTGTTACTTATTCCGTTATTTAAATAGTTTTCGAAAAGAAAAAACATTTGATGGATATTTAGCAGGAGGAGGCATAAGAAATTTAATTGTTCCTGTTAATCAATATGAATCTTGTATGGACTATGATTTTCGTTTAAGAAGAGTGGAATATTGTCCGGAACCATTGATTTCTATGCAAACTGAAAGTGAAAACGGACAATTTGATGCGTTTCGTACCAAACGAAACGACAGTGATAACCCGGATTTTTTATATCGTGAATACGAAGTAACGGGGAGTTCACACGATACAATGTATAGTTATGTAAATTATTATCAAAATGATGAAGATTTAAAACGTATTCATATGCTTCCTTCTTATATTGGAAAACATAAAGAAGGAAATGATTATCCATCACAAATTCTATTTGCCGCTGCTTTTCGTAATTTATTTAACTGGGTACGAAATGGAGTTGGACCACAATCTTGTCCAAGAATTCAAATGGAATTTGATGGAAGCAATGCAAAAGATGCCTTTGGCAATACGATTGGTGGTTTAAGAACTTGTTTATTAAACTATCCAACCACAAGATATTGCGCCACAAGCCAAGTTGAAATTGGACAAAGCTTTGTGGATCCCACTTCGGATCAAGACCCATTATTTGGTTACCAGAAAGCATTTTCCCCTACTCTGTTACAAGAACTATATGGGTCTTTATCCAATTATGAAAAATTATGTAGAAAAGATACAAAGAAACAAGTATCAAAAGGATTTGTTTGTCGGGAAGATGCGGAAAAACTAGTTCAATATGCTTTGAATGTAGCTAAGAAAAGAGGACTGAAATGAAAATAGAGCGATATAAAACCATTCGATTGTCTTTTACCACGCAAATAGAAGATCCTTATTTTCAATGTCAATTAAAAGCTATTTTCACCAATGGAAAAACATCCATTATTCGTCAAGCATATTGGGATGGAAATCAAACCATGAAAATTGCTTTTGCACCAATAGAATCAGGAACCTGGCATTATGTATTAGAAAGCAATGATTCCTCATTAAATGGAATAACTGGACAAATTGAATGCATTCCATATACAGGAAATTTAGATATTTATAAACACGGTTTTATTCAAGTGAGTGAAGATAAGCGATATTTTACATATGCAGATGGAACATCATTTTTCTGGTTAGGCGATACCCATTGGGAATTTGCGTATAAAGAAAAATGGGATGCATCCAATCATCCAGATATGGACAGCATGTTTAAGGGCATGGTTGATAAAAGAGCGAAACAACAATATACAATTTATCAAACCAATTTAAGAAGTGATGAAATCATGGGTGGAGACAAGTATTACTGGAAAGATGGACGTCCTAATATTTCTTTTTATCAAAATGAACTTGATAAAAGAATGGAATACATTGCCAATGCAGGCTTAGTCAATGCTCTGGGATTGGCTTGGTTTATGTCCATTGAAAATCAAGTTGAAAAATATAAAGAACTGGCTTGTTATATCTTGGCACGCTATGGAAGCTATCCAATGGTTTATACCTTGGCTGGAGAAGTAGCTGGATATGATGCACGTAAACGGGATTTATATATCCAGGAATGGGAAAAAGTAGCTCTTTTCATTCATGAAAATGATAGCTATCATCATCCATTAACGGCACATTATACCAATGAAAGACCATTTGCTTGTTATTATCAAGACAAAGAATGGATGGACTTTACTTTAAATCAGGCTGGTCATGGAGATTATGTCATACAAGCCATGGATTACTTGAATTATTTAAAAGATAAACCATTTGTGGAAGGAGAAGCCTTCTATGAATTTTGTTCTACACTCGAAGAAAATGGAACACGTTTATGTGATGAAGACATGGTACGAAGAGTGGCTTACTTGACTATTCAATCTGGTGGATGTGGATATACATATGGAGCTCAGGGAATCTGGGATTGTGTATGGGAAAAAGGACAAGACAATGCAATGGAAGTATTCAATCAATTTGATATTCCATGGTATATAGCCATTGATGGACAAGCAGGAAAACAAATGACGTTTTTTAAACAATTTTATTTGGATCAGCACTTTGAATCTTTGTATCCCTATCAAACAAATAGTGATCCATTGAATAATCCATTTGGGAAAAAGATGCCATTGATTACAGTATCAAAAGATTATTCTCACTGGGTATTGTATTATCCGGCATCGAGTAGAAAAAGTGGAGAAATAAAAGATATGGTTCCTGGTTTGTATCATATGCAATGGTTTAATCCAAGGACAGGTCAATATGAATCATCATTTGAAGTAGAAATTCAAAACACATGGAAAATTATTTCAAAACCAGATCGAAAAGACTGGTGTTTAGTTATAAAAGGAGAAAAATATGGTAAAGATTAAAATCGGATTTGCACCAACTCGAAGAAGCATCTTCTCGGCACCGGCTGCGGAAGAATATGCAAATTTAACACGTCAAAAATTAAGAGAAATGAATGTTGATTTTGTTGACATTGATGACATTGCCAGTGATGGTTTATTGCATGATGATCAAGATCGTTTATTAATTCAGGAAAAATTCAAGGCCGAAAAAATTGATGGATTATTTTTTCCACATGGAAACTTTGGAACAGAATATGAAGTAGCTCGTTTAGCCAAAGAATTAAATGTTCCTGTATTGTTGTGGGGACCAAGAGATGAAAGACCCGATGAAAATGGAATTCGTTTACGAGATTCACAATGTGGATTGTTCGCAACAGGAAAAGTTTTAAGACGTTTTCAAGTGCCTTTTACATATTTATGCAACTGCAATTTAGAAGACGAAGAATTTGAAAGAGGCATTAAAAACTTTTTAGCTGTTTGTAACGTTGTGAAAACATTTAAACATACTCGTATTCTTCAAATTGGGCCTCGTCCATTTGATTTCTGGTCAACGATGTGTAATGAAGGTGAATTATTGGAAAAATTTAATATTCAACTTTCTCCTATTCCTATGCCAGAATTAACCGCAAAAATGAAAGAAGTCAAAGACAGTCAGGAAGTTAAAGAGACGATTGCATATTGTAAAGAGCATTTCTGCATTTGTATAAAAGACAATCAGTTGGAAAATGTAGCTGCCTTAAAAGTGGCAATGAAACAATTGGCAACGCAATATGGATGTAACGCCATTGCGATTCAATGCTGGAACGCCTTACAAAGTGAAATTGGAATTATGCCATGTGCAGCCAATAGCTTGTTAAATGAAGAAGGCATTCCAGTGGTTTGTGAAACCGATATTCATGGAGCCATTACAGCTGTAATGGTAGAAGCAGCAGGAATGGATCAAAATCGTTCTTTCTTTGCGGATTGGACAGTACGACATCCAGATAATGACAATGCCGAATTGTTACAGCACTGTGGTCCATGGCCAATTTCATGTGCTTCTTGTAAACCAACTATTGGATATCCATTGGCTTTTGATTATCCAGGTGCCGTAGAAGCCCAGGCAAAATTAGGTGATATGACATTGTGTCGTTTTGATGGAGACAATGGAGAGTATTCGTTGTTGTTAGGAAATGCAAAAGGGGTAGAAGGACCTTACACAAAGGGAACCTATGTATGGGTAGAAGTGAAAAACTGGAAACGTCTGGAAGCTAAAATTGTAGAAGGGCCTTATATTCATCATTGCGTGGGAATTCATCAAGATGTGGTTCCAATTTTGTATGAGGCTTGTAAATATATCGGAGTAAAACCAGATTTATATGATGATAATGAAGAAGAAGTGAAAGCATATATTCGAGGTGAGTAAAATGGATGCACTAACACGTAAAAGTTATGAACTACGAAAAGATATTATTGAAATGATGCATAAATCAAAGGCAGGCCATGTTGGTGGAGATTTAAGTGTCATTGATATTTTAAATGTACTCTACAATGAAATAATGAATGTATCGCCAGAAAATTTTAAAGACGATAATCGAGATCGTTTCTTATTGAGTAAAGGACACTGTGCCGATGCGTTATTTGTGGTACTCGGAGATAAAGGATTCTTTGATAAACAAGAAGCCATTGATACATTCTCACAATACAATTCAAAATTTATTGGACATCCGAATACAGATGTCAATGGAATTGAAATTAATTCAGGGTCATTGGGTCATGGATTAGCCATTGGCGTAGGAATGGCTATTGCTGGAAAGATGGATTCAAAAAGCTATCGTACATATGTTGTTTTAGGTGATGGAGAAATGGCGGAAGGATCGAATTACGAAGCCATGATGGCCGCAAGTCAATATAAATTAGATAATTTATGTGCCACTGTGGATTTAAATCATCTACAAATTTCAGGAACAACGGATGAAGTGATGTCGACTTCTTCTTTATCCGATAAATTCTTATCTTTTGGATGGAATGTGATTGAAGTGGAAGATGGAAATGATTGTGCACAATTAGTAGATGCTTATCATAAAGCAGAACAATGCAAAGGAAGACCAAGTGTTGTGATGGCACATACAGTAAAAGGAAAAGGTGTTTCTTATATGGAAAATGAAAAAGCATGGCATCATGGAGTGATGAGCGATGCACAGTATCAACAAGCAATTAAAGAATTAAAGGAGGCACTTGCATGAATAAAATTACCAATCGACAAGCAATCTGTGATGTCTTGTTAGAAAAAGCCAAACAAGACAAAGATATTGTTGTGGTTTGTTCCGATTCAAGAGGATCGGCGTCTTTAACACCATTTGCTAATGCATTTCCAGAACAATTTGTAGAAGTAGGAATTGCAGAACAAGATTTAGTTGGAATTTCAGCTGGATTGGCTTCTTGTCATAAAAAAGTATTTGCGGCAAGTCCTGCTTCCTTTTTGACAACACGCAGCTATGAACAAGCAAAAGTCGATGTAGCCTATTCTAATACCAATGTCACTTTAATTGGAATCAGTGGAGGTGTCAGTTATGGAGCATTGGGAATGACACATCATTCTTGTCAAGATTTTGCGGCTATGTCGGCTTTAACAGGCATGCGTGTATACAATCCAAGTGATCGTTTTCAGACAGCTAAATTAGTAGAGGCTCTATTATTAGATGAGGATCCAGCTTATATTCGTGTTTCACGCAGTGCAACAGAAGATGTATACAATGAAAATATGGATTTTGAATTGAATAAAGCCAATGTGATTGCCAGTGGAAATAATGTTGTTTTAGTGGCTTGTGGGGAAATGGTTCCATATGCCAAAGAAGCCATGCATCAATTAAATGAAAAAGGCATTTCCACGGGTTTAATAGATATGTATTGTATTAAACCTTATGATAAAGATACATTATTAGAACAAGTAAAAAATGCTTCTTTAGTGGTCACAATTGAGGAACACGCTCCACAAGGTGGATTAGGTGCATCTACTGCACAAGTTTTATCTACATATTGTCCAAAACGTTTAGTTGAAATCAATTTACCAGATGAACACTTGATTTCTGGAACCAATAAAGAAATGTTTGCGTATTATGGATTGGATACAAAAGGCATTGTGAAAACTGTGGAAGAAAATTTATGAGTTATATTTTAGGAATTGATCAAAGTACACAAAGCACAAAGGCTTTGTTGTTCGATGAACGAGGAAATATTGTTTCAAGAAAAGATAAAAATCATAGACAATTGATTAATGAACAAGGATATGTATCGCATGATCCAATGGAAATTTATCAAAATACTATAGATGTTGTAAAACAGCTTGTAGATGAATTTCATTTGTGTGCAAAAGACATAAAAGGTGTCGGTATTTCCAATCAAAGAGAGACAACCATTGTTTTTGATTCAAAAGGAGTGCCGTATTGTAATGCCATTGTATGGCAATGTGCCAGGGCCAGTGAAATTGTCAAGCGCTTTGTGAATCATAAAGAAGAAATCTATGATATAACGGGATTGGTATTGTCGCCTTATTTTCCGGCAGCTAAAATGGTTTGGCTCAAAGAAAATATAAATTTAGATCATGAATATTATTTTGGTACCATTGATACATGGCTAATCTATAAATTAACGAATCATACTTCTTTTAAAACCGATGCCTCCAATGCTTCTCGTACACAATTGTTTGATATTCATATCGGAAACTGGTCACCTGTTTTATGTGATTTATTTGGCATTGATCTTCAATGTTTACCCGAAGTCTGCAATAGCAATGATTGTTTTGGATATACGGATTTTGAAGGTGTATTGGATTATAAAATTCCCATTGTTGCTGTGATGGGAGATTCGCATGCGGCTTTATTTGGTCAGGGATGCCACGAAAAAGGACAAGTGAAAGTGACTTTGGGAACGGGTTCTTCCATTATGATGAATATTGGAAAAGACTATGTAAAAAGTAGAAATGGTTTGACAACGTCTTTGGCATGGAAAATGAATGATATAGCAGAATATGTATTTGAAGGAAATATCAATTATGCTGGAGCCATCATCAGCTGGCTGCAAAATGATTTGGAATGGATTCAAAGTCCAAATGATACGATACAAGCCATTGAAAAAGCCAATCCCGACGATGAAACGGTATTGGTTCCTGCTTTTTCTGGTTTATCAGCTCCACATTGGAATGATAAAGTACGTGCTATGTTTTATAATATGTCTAGAACAACAACAAAAAATGAAATGATCAAGGCTTCTGTAGAAAGCATTGCGTATCAAATTACGGATATATTAAATGCGATGGCCAGTGATTCTGGTCTGGCTTTGTCACAAGTCAAAGCCGATGGAGGACCAAGTAAAAATATATATTTGATGCAGTTTTTAAGTGACATGGCTCGCTGCGATGTTTTGGTTTCTAAACAAGAAGAATTATCGGCTATTGGTGTAGCTTATATGGCAGGTTTAAAAGCTGGATTGTATCAAAAAGAGGATTTATTTGCACACAGAGAATATCAGTCGTATTCTCGTAAATTAGAAATAAAACGATGGAAAGAGTTGATGGATCGCTGGTATGATGCATTGGCTGTATTATTAAAATAGGAGGAACATATGCTAAGTGTTTCAAAAGAGAAAAAAATCATTTTAAAAAATGGAGAGCCGTTCTTTTATTTAGCAGATACTTGCTGGTCGGCTTTTACCAATATTACCAAAGAAGAATGGGCTTATTATTTGTATAAACGAAAATCACAAGGTTTTAACACGATTCAAATTAATATTTTGCCACAATGGGATGCATCGGATACAGATCTTTGTTTCAAACCATTTGAGAATGAAAATCCATATAAATTAAATGAAGAATATTTTGAACATGCCTATCAAATGTGTGTACAAGCAAAAAAAGAAGGATTTGAATTGGCTTTGGTTGTTTTGTGGTGTAACTATGTTCCTGGAACATGGGCCAGTCAAATGTTTTCACAAGGGATTCTTCCGTTTGATTGTTTAGAAAATTATGTAAATAAAGTACATGAGACATTCACAAAATTGAATCCAATTTATATTATTAGTGGAGATACAGATTTTCCTGAAAAAGAAACAGAAAAATATTATATTTCTGTCGCAAAACAACTAAGAGCTTTGGCACCAGATTGTTTATTCACAACACATATTAAAGGTCGTTACTCCTATATTCCAGAAGAATTACTCGAATGTCTGGATCTTTGTTTCTATCAAAGTGGACACAATGCCAAAGATTTATCGATGCCATATTCATTAAGTGAAGAAATGCAAAGAAAATATCCGGATAAGCCATTGATTAATTCGGAACCTTGTTACGAACAAATGGGCTATTCTGGAAAAATGTATGGACGATGGACAAGGGAAGATGTAAGAAGAGCAGCTTATGTCAGTGTTTTATCCGGTGCTTGTGCAGGTATTACATATGGAGCTGCTGGAATTTATAGCTGGCATAAAGCCGATAAAGGTTTTATGACAAAACTTGGAGAAGGATTTGATACACCAAAATCGTATCAGGAAGCCATGAATTTTCCGGGTGCCTGGGATTATGGATTCTTAAAAGAATGTTTGAATCATTTTCATGTAGAAGGCTTGATTCCTTGTCAGAATTTATTAGTCAATCCGACAAATGAAATTCGTGTTGCTCAGGCTTTTGAGGATTTATTGTTTGTTTATATTCCACATAACACAAAAGTAAAATTGTGTTTAAAAGATGAGTGGAAAGTAACGGCTATTGATTTATCCAATCGATTTGTTTCGCATTTGAATGTAGAACAAAAAGAAGATTTTATCCAGATTGAGATGCATCCATTTGATCTTGATGCGTTTTATATAATAAAGAAAGGAGCATAAAATGAGTTTTCCAGAAAACTTTTTATGGGGAGGCGCTACGGCTGCCAATCAATGTGAAGGAGGATATGATC
>NZ_JBJEEY010000141.1:0-5969 GCF_051873555.1 Floccifex sp.
TTTTCTTATAATATTTTTTTGCCCTCATATAATATTTAAAAGTTGTAAGTATGCCGCAGTTTTTCTGCCTGTTTAGTACTTTCATCTTATCATATTTAGAAATCATCATTTTGGTTATTTATTACATTAAATAATTTAAAATTTACATAAATCAAATAGTGATAACATTGTGATAAATTTTTCATAATAAAATATACTTAATCAATTTTTTGTGGTTTTTCATATAACCAGTAATCATGAAAAGGATCTTTTTGTAACATATTGGCTTCTGTTTCATTTAATATTTGAAAAACTGAACATTCTATGCCTTGTTTCAAATACTGTTCTAAATGTCCATCATCTTTACACCATGTTTTTACATCTTCAATAGTAAACCATGGTGTTTTTAGTTGATTCGTTGCTTTTTTAGATTGTATTGTTCTAATAAGCCAATTGTTCCCAGCCACAGAGAAGAAAATGAATCACTATGTCCATTTATTCCGTAATAATATTTTTCCATTGTTCTCACCTCGATACTATTAAACAAATAAAATAAACATTATTTGTGTCAATTTTCTCTAAAAAACAGCCAAATTTTTTTCTTAATACAAAAACAACAATCGCAATCAAAGCGACGACAAATTTTTCTATATTTATTTTTCTTTACGAAGATATTATGCCAAGTTTATATTTTATTTGTTCATTGTTTACATCCTTCTAATTAACATGTACCGGTTCATTTCCTTCCATGATATTTTCAATGTCTTCTTTGGCATTTTGAATCGTTGTTTCATCGGGATACATGACATAGGCATAGTCCTGAAGTTCATAGGCATAATCTGTAGCTCCTGAGCCATTTAAGCTATATGTATATACACTCCATTCATTTCCTTGTGAAAGCTGTTGCTTGACAAAAGAAAGAATTTGACTGGTTTCCATATTGGTTTGAAACAAGTCTTCCATAATATTTAAAATATCTGGAATTTTATTTAAAATGGCTGTCGAACAACATTTTTCAATTAAAGCTGAAACAATTTCCATTTGATTCTTACCTCTTTGCCGATCTCCATCTTGGTATGCATAGCGTTCACGAGCATAGGCCAAGGCACATTCTCCATTTAAATGATTCATACCTTCTTGTACCGAACATGCATGGAAACTAGCAGATAGTTCTGTGTCATATTCAGAATAGACATCAATGCCATCGAGTAAGTCCACTAAAGTCACAACCGTTTGAAAATTTACTAATACATTATAATTGATTTCAATGTCCAATAAATTTTCAATGGTTTTTTCAGTAGTGGAAATGCCATGCCATCCTGTATGCGTTAATTTATCCATTTGTCCATTGGCACAGCCAACGCCTTGTTCACATACAGTTTCTACGTAATAATCTCTTGGAATGGATAATAAATAAATTTGATGGGTATTGGGATTGATTGTAATCACTAAATTCACATCACTTCTTGAATCACTGTCTTCAAAGCTTCCACTTCTTGTATCTATGCCACTGACTAAAACAATAAAAGGCTCATTGATAACGTCTACACTTGAAGTCGTGTCTGTGGTTTCAATGGTATAGGTATATTGATGAATGACATTGACTTTTTCTTCAAAGTCTGACATGCCTTCAGATTCTGAAATAATTTCTAAATAACTTTGATCTAGGCAAATACCATCTAAGAGTCCATTTAAAAAATCTTGTATCATGTTTTCAGAGGAGCTATATCCAATGGCTTCTATATCTTTTGAATATTCATTCAAACAATCCATACTCTTCTCTTCATTTATAACTAAATAACCAATCACACCTTTTTCTAAGTCCTGTGCTGCATCTTTTAAAGCATAAATAGAAATGGTTTTCTTTTTCGTTCGATTTGTGTATGAAATATTCGATAGTGTCTGTATCATTTGATGAAGATAATATCCACTTCCCAGTGAACAAATTATTAAAGCCACACTGAGTAAACAAGCAATTAATGTATGTTTTTTATGATAGGAATATACAATAAGAGCTAGAATCAAGAACACAAAAACAATTAAAAAAATAATATAAATCCATGGAATGATTTGTATTTCAATGATTTTATAGAAAAAATAGAATGTACTAAGTAGTACAGCTATCAACAATCCAATTTCTTTTTTCATTCTATCACCCTTTTCATCATACAAAAACCTTTCTTGAATTTCAAAGAATGTGTTCTTTTTCATTTGTATATGATAAAATTTTTTATAGTTGAAAGAGATGGTTTATATGAAAAAAATTGTTTTTTTAGATCTAGATGGAACGTTCTGGGATTTTGAAAGAATTCCGGATTCAACTTTAAAAGCGATGGCAATCGCAAAAAAGAATGGGCATAAATTTTTTGTGAATACAGGAAGAACAAAGTGTGAAATTAATCAAGTATTATGGGATTTAGATTTTGATGGATATTGTTTCTCATCTGGTAGTGAAATTATTTTAAACAATGAACAGGTTTTTTATCATCCATTAGGTGCTTCTTTAGCTAAAGATATACATAAAATTGTAGAAAATCTTAACTTGGGATATTCCATGGAAGGATCTCAACAAACTTTTATTAATGAAATCAATCGAGATCGTATGTTAAAATTTGCCAAAGAAAATCGCATTGGAAATCATTTTAGTTCTTTTCCAAGTGCCAGTACAATGAATGAAAAAGATTATGAACAAATTATGAAGGTATCGGTTCATTTAGATGAACTACATCAAAAAGATGAATTACTGAAGAAATTGCCAGAAAATGTCGTTTTTACGCAGTTTCAAAAATATGGGGGAGAAATTACTTTGAAACAAAATAATAAAGCCACTGCTATTCAATTTCTAGAAAATTATTTCCATCATGAATATGAATCCATGGCTTGTGGAGATTCCGATAACGATATTCCTATGCTAAAATATGCACATATTTCAGTGGCTATGGGAAATGGAAGTCAATCGGTAAAAGATATTTGTGACTTTGTGACTTCGGATATCAATGATAATGGTCTTTACAATGCCTTTGATCATTATTTATTATTAGAGTAAGGAGACAATTTATGGAATATAAAAAAATAAAAATCACGAGTAAAGATAATCCTAAGCGTTTTTATCGTATATTAGCTGTAAAAGGAGACCCAGATTTAAATATGTTAGGAGCTTTAATTGGATCGTCTTTAAATGCTTTCTTTGGACATTATTATATGTTCTACAACAAACAAGCTTCTTATGTACCCGATGACTGGATTGAATCCGATAGTGATTATGGATTGAATAGTTCTCATTTATCGGATTTACAAGATTCTTTTACATATGTTTATGACACAGGAGAGTCATGGGAATTTGATTGTAAAGTAATGAAAAGAACCATTCAATATGAAAGCGATGTATGGGAAAATCCACTTGGTTTTGTGGTGGAAGGAAAAGGACAGGGAATTTTTGAAGATGATCATATGACGTTATTTCGTTATTTAAATGGTGAAATTGATCCAAATTCCAATGAAGAAATACCAGAATTACATCAATCTATGCCTTATAACCTGGATTTAGATGTATATGGTGATTTTGATTTACCATTGAATTTAGATGACTATGTTTATTTTGAAAACGACATGAAAATGATTTGTCAGCACTTAGATCCAGATTATGAATACGATAGTCGAGAAAATGATTTATTGGATGAAGTTTTAAAAAATGCGGCGCTTTCTATTTTTATGGATGATTTCACAAATCAAGTGTATCGAAAATTGATAGAAAAATATGATGTCAATGATGCGTTTGATATGATTGTGAATTGTTATTTCAAAACATTTAAAGAACTCGATGAAAGTACAGCTACTGAAGAATTGTTTTTTTCTACAATTAAAAAACATTTGAAAAAATTAAAATAGAGGCTTTTCCTCTATTTTTATTATATGAAAGGAATAAAAAATGAAAATAAAAAATCCTATGCTGGTTGTAAAAAATATAGATAAATCCGTAGAGTTTTATAAAAAAGTATTAGGACTTCGTGTCATTATGGATTTTGGAGCCAATAAAACTTTGACAGGTGGTTTATCATTACAAACACTCGATACCTGGAAAGAATTTATTGATGCAGATACAATCTCATTTGGAAGTAATAGCTATGAGATTTATTTTGAAGAAGATGATTTTGACAACTTTATGAGTCGTCTACAAAAATATGATGTGAAATATGTACATCCCATCAAGGAACATTCTTGGGGACAAAGAGTCATTCGAATATATGATCCAGATCAACATATTATTGAAGTGGGTGAGAATCTAAAAATGGTTTGTAAGCGTTTCTTAGATAGTGGTTTAAATCCAGAAAAAGTTGCTGAAAAAATGGATGTTCCCATGAAATTTGTAAAAGCTTGTATGCGATAAATCTTCGGCTAATCTACGATTATATCTTGGATTAGCCGAAATTAATTTTTAGATTATTGTGAATTATAACGTACATAATGTGTATTACGACCTTTTCCTTTTCTAAAGATGGTTTTGTCTTCTACAAGTTTTTTCAATGTTGCTTCTACAGAAGAACTGCCTAAACTCGGACAGTTCTCCATAGTGCATTTTCAACGGTTTTGATAAAATAACATAATTTATTTAAATTTTCATCAAATGAACTATTTCATTCTTTTGCTTCTTGAATCTCATTAAAAAAATAGACTTTGTCATTGATTTTTTAGAGAATTATGAGAGTAAAATTGACTATTCCCTTATAATTGAATACAATTTAAGGGAAATTATAAAGGATAAGGGAATGAGAACTTTTAATTACTCAGCCATCAAGAATCAGAAATGGGATTCTGAAATTCTTGAACTAATTGCTGCAATCTATAAAGAGTATGGTAAGCAGGATTTTTATCTGAAACAGCGTCCGAATGAACTAGAGAAACTAGTTGATATCGCAAAAATCCAGAGTACAGAAGCCTCCAATGAAATTGAAGGAATTGTTACCACCAATACAAGAATCAAGCAATTAGTAGAGAAGAAAACCACTCCAAGAAACAGAAATGAACAAGAAATTGCAGGATATCGAGATGTTCTTTTTATTATTCTTGAAAGCTATGGTGCCATTCCTCTGTCAAAGAATTATATCCTGCAGCTTCATAAGATTATGTACAGCCACATGAATAATCCAATGGCTGGACAGACAAAAAATGTACAGAATTATATTAGTACCACTTTCCCGGATGGCCATACTGAAATACTTTTCACTCCGTTGTCTCCATTCGAAACACCAGAAGCATTGGAGAGAATCTGTGAGGAATACAACAAAGTTATTGGAAATATGGAATTAGAGCCTTTAATTGCGATTGCAGTCTTCATCCATGATTTTCTGTGTATTCATCCGTTTAATGATGGTAATGGCAGAATAAGTCGCTTGCTGACTACCCTGCTTTTATATCGATGTGGATTCTATGTTGGGAAATATATTTCCCTGGAAGCAAAGATTTCTAAAAACAAGGATTTGTATTATGACGCACTGAATCGTTCACAACATGGATGGCATAAAGGAAACGAAGATGTCGTTCCTTTCATTAAATATATGCTAGGTACTATTTTAGCTGCATATAAAGACTTTGACGATAGATTTGCCATCGTAGAAGAAAAGCGTCCTGCCATTGATATGGTTCGCAAAGCTATTCAAAATAAAATTGGTCGTATCACTAAGCAAGATATCAGGGAACAGTGTCCTTCTTTGAGTCTTAGTTCTATTGAAGGTTCATTGCGAAAAATGGTTGCATCTGGTGAAATCAAGCGTGAAGGCGCTGGAAAATCAACTTACTATATTCGTGTAAAAATATAAAAGGAAAAACGTCAGCATTCTTTGCTGACGCTTTGGATTTTATAGTGGCTTTATTGTAGAGCTCATGAATAGACTTATTTAATTCCACTGTTCTTCCAACAAAAAATCACGGATATTACGCAATGTCATTAAGTTAAGAATAACAACATTTAGGGGGTAACAAAAAAATGTACC
>NZ_JBJEEY010000142.1:0-5944 GCF_051873555.1 Floccifex sp.
AGTAAGAATCTGGAAAAAAATAAAAACGCAAAATTGTCTTGTTTTGCGATGAATAGATATAAACAATATGAAAAAATCACAATTACTTCAATGGATGTATGGCCTTGTATTGAATCCATTGAAAAACAAATCGTTCTATGGACCAAACAAATGATTTCTTCAGTTTCTCTGGAAATTCAGGAACAAATTTTAGAAAAAGGCATTTATTTAAGTGGTGGCCTGGCAAATTGTTTTGGATTGGCGGCGTATTTAAAACATGAACTACATTGTCCAATTATTTGCACAGATACACCACAATACGATATGATGAATAAAATGAAGGGTTTAATAAAATGATTGATTTTAAAAGTATGATCATTCCGTTTTTCATTTCTCTTTTATTGACACCTATTGTAAAGAAATACTCAATATTTGCGAAATCCTATGCACTGGAAAATGAAAGAACGGTACATCATGGAAAAATATCACGAATCGGTGGCGTAAGTATATACTTGGCTTTTGTCATAACGATGGCTTTGTTTGTTTCGGCGGATCGAGCTATGGATGGTATATTGATTGGTGGAAGTATTATGTTTTTTGCTGGTCTAATTGATGATTTGATTGATATGAAGCCATTAATGAAACTGGCTTTAGAAATTTTGGCTGCCATTGTTTTGGTGTATTACGGCGTTTCAGTGGATGTTATTCGTATTTTTGGTATTGAAATTGATATTCCTGTCATTACTTTAATTTTTACAATTATATGGATTGCAGGTATTACCAATGCCGTAAATTTAATTGACGGATTGGATGGCTTAGCCGGTGGCATGAGTGTTGTGATTTTAATTGTGATTGGGTGTCTGGCATTGGTGGAACGAAGAGTCGATGTTATGACAATTACTTTTATTTTAGCTTTTTCAACACTTGGTTTTCTTGTATACAATGCCCATCCTGCCAGTATTTTTATGGGAGATTGTGGATCTTTATTTTTAGGATTTATGATTTCTGCCATTTCTTTATTAGGATTTAAAAGTTCTACTATTGTAACATTGGCATTGCCGATGTTGTTGCTGATGCTTCCCATTATTGATACGTTATCCGCAATTTTAAGGCGTACTTTAAAAGGAATGAAATTTATGCAAGCCGATAAAAGTCATATTCATCATTTGTTGATGAAACAATTCGGCCATGGAAAAACAGTCATTATCATGTGCGGAATTACAGGATTATTTGGCGTGAGTGCCTGTATTTATATGATCAATAAATGGATTGGCCTTCTGGTGATTTTAATTTTGTTGCTGGCAATTGAATTATTTATTGAAAAATCTGCTATGATCAATGAAAAATTTCATCCTTTGATGGGTTTATATCGAAGAATTAAAGAAAAAATCGAAAAAATTAAGGCAAAATCGTATTTTCATTAGGGTTTGTCATTCATTCTTCACTTTTGATTGGTATGCTTATAGTATGGAACCAAAAGAATGGATGATGAACAAACATATTGTTCTAAAAAACGAAAAAATTGAAATTCTAAAACAACAGGCAGAAAAAGAAGAAAAAGAATTACTGGATACTTTATCAAATCAGGAAGTCTATGACTATATGGTTTCGAAACTCAATTATTGTCGAAGGAAAAATATGAATCCGGGTCAGGGAACAAATGTTGATATTCGATGTGGAGACATTTGTTACATTGACTTTGGACTTTCATATTTATATGAAATTGGGTATTTGCATTTTGGTCTTATTTTATCAATTCAAAAAGGAAAAGCATTTGTCGTTCCTATTACAGGATCTATCACAAAAGCACTTTATAAAAAAGAAAATAAGAAAAGTCATATGATGTTGTTAGGAAAAATTGAGGGATTAAGCAAAGTCAGTGCGTGTTATTTAAACGACGCAAAATGGATTAATTCAAGTCGTATCATTGATGTAAAAGCACATATTCCTGTAGACAAGCCACTATTTCTGGCAATCAAACAAAGAATACATGAAGGCATTGGATAAAATGCCTTTTTTGATTGAAATCATTTTTATTTTTGATTATCATTTTTTCATGGAAACAATTATTGTAGCTTGTTCAGGGGGACCAGACAGCATGGCTTTACTGGATAAGATGGTACAAAAAAATCAATATAGAATTATCGTTTGTCATGTGAATTATCAAAAAAGAGACAGTGCCTGGCGGGATGAAAAAATTGTGAAAGACTATTGTCAAAAACATCAATTGATTTTTCGATTATTAAAACCAGAATACGATCACAGTGATAATTTTCAGGCATGGGCAAGAAACGTTCGATATGATTTTTTTGAGCAAGTGTGTCATGAATGGAGTTGTTCAGATGTTTTTGTGGCACATCAAATGGATGATCACTTAGAAACATATATCTTTCAAAAAAAGCGAAACATGCTTTGTGATTGTTTTGGATTAAAAAATATTGTTTATAAAAATGATATTGTGATTCATCGACCTTTGTTATCTTATACCAAACAAGAATTAGAAAACTATTGTCGTTTTCAACATGTGGAATATGGAATTGATGAATCGAATTTATCCAATGACTATACTAGAAACCAAATTCGTCATTCCATAATTGATTGTATGTCAAAATCAGAAAAAGAGAAGATGTGTATTCAAATTGAAAAAGAGAATCAAAAATTAATGGAAAGACGACAATTTGCCAAGGATTTTCTTATTTCATTTCAAGTAGATGATTTATTAAAACTAGAAGATAACTGGTTTATATTAGATTATTTTTTATTTTCCACTATTCATCATCATTTTTCAAAAAAATATTTACTTGATCTTTGTGAAAAACTAAAAAAAGATATTTGTATTGAAATCGAAAATTATTATTTAGAGCGATATCAAAATCGTTTATATATTGAAAAGAAACAAGAAAAAATATATATAGAATTAAAAGAATTGAATTATTTTGTTTGCGAAGAATTTGGATTGTTTTCAAATGGGAAAACAATTGAAGGAATGACTGTTGATCCACAGGATTTTCCTTTAGTGATTCGAACGGTTCAAGAAAAAGATTGTATTGTTCTTCGCTATGGAACAAAAAACATTCATCGTTTCTTTGTGGATCGAAAAATATCTAAAATACAGCGAAAAAAATGGCTGGTTGTAGAAAATTGTAAAAAAGAAATTATTTTTGTTCCACAAATCGGTTGTGATGTCAAACATTTTAGTGTCAAATCAAATTTGTTTATGATACAATACATTTTGTAACTTAGGAGAAAATTATGGAAAATAAAGAAATTGATCGTATATTAATTGGCGAAGAAGAAATTGCGCTTCGTTGTAAAGAATTAGCTGTTGAATTAGAAAAAACATATAAGGATTTAGAGGAGCCTTTATTAATTGTAGGCTTATTAAAAGGAAGCGTTCCTTTTATGTCGGAATTAATGAAACGATTTACGATTCCATGTGAAATAGATTTTATGAAAGTCAGCTCCTATGTTGGAACTAAATCAGTAGGAGATGTAAAAATCAACAAAGATTTGGATCAATCTTGTGAAGGAAAATGTGTTTTAATTGTAGAAGATATCATTGATACGGGAAAAACAATTAAAGCTGTTAAACAAATGTTTTATCACAAAGGAGCAAAGGATGTGAAAATCGTTAGTTTGCTCAATAAACCAGAAGGAAGAAAAGTTGAAATTGAAGCGGATTATGTTGGCTTTGATATTCCGGATGAATTTGTTGTGGGATATGGCTTAGATTATGATCAGAAATATCGCAATCTTCCTTATGTTGGAGTATTAAGTCCAGAAGTATATGAATAGGAGGACATAGGATGAAGAAAAAATGGCTTAATTTTTTGCCAACCATTTTTATCATTTGTATTATTGTGTCGCTGATGATGTATAGTTCATCCGCAACGAGTCAAAACTTGAATTTTACTGAATTTGAAAAGAAAGCTGAAAAAGTTGAATTTTTAAATTCTTCCATGACGATTGAATCCACTATTATTCAAGTAGAAGGAGTTTATAAATCAGATGGAGAAAAAGTGGCATTTAAAGCTTTGATTCCCAATACAGATGCCAATATTGAATGGTTAGATGAAACTTTATCAAAAGATGGTGGCGAAATCACTGTTATTAATCCAGATGCGAATAAGGTCTGGATTAATATGCTAGGACAAATGATTCCTTTTCTAGTGATTGCGATTGTCTTTTATTTGATGATGGCAAAAATGGGTGGAGGCTCCAATGCTAAAGCCTTTGAATTCGCAAAATCAAGAGCACGCATGGAAAATGATGTAAAAGTGCGGTTTAAAGATGTTGCGGGTTGTGACGAAGAAAAAGAAGAAGTAAAAGAAATTATTGATTATTTAAAAACACCAAAAAAATTTACGGATATGGGGGCCCATATTCCAAAAGGTGTATTAATGGTAGGACCTCCTGGAACAGGTAAAACGTTATTGGCTAAAGCTGTAGCAGGAGAAGCCAATGTGCCATTCTTCTCGATTTCTGGATCGGATTTCGTGGAAATGTTTGTTGGAACAGGAGCCAGTCGAGTACGTGACATGTTTAAAAATGCACAGAAGAATGCACCATGTATTATATTTATTGATGAAATCGATGCCGTGGGTCGTCAACGTGGAGCCGGAATGGGTGGCGGAAACGATGAACGTGAACAAACTCTGAACCAGTTATTAGTGGAAATGGATGGAATGAGCGATAATACTGGAATTGTTGTTATTGCGGCTACAAACCGTCCGGATGTATTAGATCCTGCTTTATTGCGTAGTGGTCGTTTTGATCGTCAAATTACGGTCAATTTACCGGATGTAAAAGGGCGAAAAGAAATTTTAGCTGTCCATGCTCGTAATAAAAAACTGGCAGCCGATGTAAACTTAGAAAATTTAGCGAAACGTACGCCTGGATTCTCTGGAGCGGATTTAGCTAATGTATTAAATGAAGGAGCTATTTTAGCTGTTCGTAACAAAGCCAAATTGATTTCTATGAGTGATTTAGATGAAGCCATTGATAGAGTAATGATGGGACCGGCTAAGAAAAGTAAAAAATATACAGAAAAAGATAAAATGCTGGTGGCTTATCATGAAGCGGGACATGCTGTTATTGGATTGAAATTAGAAGATGCTGATGCAGTTCAAAAAGTCACAATTATTCCTCGAGGAGAAGCTGGTGGTTATAACTTGATGATGCCTCGTGAAGAAAGAATGTTCCCTACTAAGAAAGCGTATTTAGCTCAGATTACTGGTTTATTAGGTGGTCGAGTGGCTGAAGAAATTGTATTTGGAAAAGATGCGATTAGTGCAGGGGCTTCTAATGACATTGAACGATTGACAAAAATTGCCAAGAATATGGTTCGTGTATATGGAATGTCTACTTTAGGACCGATTCAATATGCCGATCCACAAGGCAATGTATTCTTGGGTCGTGATTATACACAAGGTGGCAATTATTCAGCTGGTGTAGCCGAAGAAATTGATAAAGAAGTGCGTCGCATTGTTGATGATTGTCAAACACAGTGTCGTCAGATTTTAGAAGAAAACCGTAATTTACTGGATTTAATTGCGAAGTCTTTGTATGAATACGAAACATTGACAAGTGAAGAAATCATAAATTTGATGGAATATGGAACTATCACCAATCCAAATCAAGTGATTGAAGAGAAAAAGGAAGAAGTGCAACAAGAATTGCCTCCAATTCCTGCTGGTGTCGATCAAAAAGATTTGGATGATGCTTTAAGTGAATTAACAAAGAAAAAAGACGCTTAGCGTCTTTTCTTTTGGAGGAAAATATGAAAGATCAATTAATTCGTGCTTTAGTATTAGAAAACCGTGTTCGTGTTTTTTTATGTAGTTCAACAAATTTAGTGCAAGAAGCCAAAAATCGATTTGATTTACATCCATGTGCTTGTGCGGCTCTAGGTCGTACTTTAACGATTGGAAGTATGATGGGATCGATGTTAAAAGATGAACAAGAA
>NZ_JBJEEY010000143.1:0-5926 GCF_051873555.1 Floccifex sp.
ATTCACCTACTGATGCTCTTTATTTTTTAGTTATACAAAATTTTCAAAGTTGAGGATGAATCATAACAATAAAATAAACCATATAATCTCCTTTCTATGCAAGCAAACACTTGCATTTAGTTGTAAAAAAGAAAGACACTTTCGTGTCATTTCAAAATACCTTGAACAAAAACTTGTACACTCTTTTGAATATAGTCTTCTATTTCTAAATGAGTTAATTGATTTTGAAAAGAAGCCTTTAAAAACACAAACCCAAAATTCATAGAAAGAAACATCATAGCCAGACTTTCAAAATCATTTGTATTCAATTGATCTTTCATTTTTTGAAAATATTCAATTAGGACTTCTTTAAATGTCATAGGCACTTGTAAAATACCTTCTCTGGTTTCTTCATATAATTCCGGTGTACGCAAACCAATGGAAACTTTAACCATTTTATCTGTGACTTTTTGAGAATAAATAGAAGCAAAAGACATTAAATCCTTTTCTATATTTCCACTACCAATAAATAAATCCTTTGATAACTTCGGATTCCAATCTTCTAATTCCATAGCCAATAAAATTATTTCTTTTTTGTTTTTGAATTTACGAAAAATGGTACACTCATTTATATTGGCTCTACTGGCAATATCTTTTGTTGTGGTAGAACTATAGCCTCTTTCCATCACAAGATCCATTGTTGCCTGAATAATTTTTAATTGTGTTTTATCTAACATTTTTTCTCCTTGTGCAAGTGTTTACTTGCATTTTAAAAAAGAAAAAACAATTTGTCAATCCATAATAAATTCTTTTTTTACAGGAAGTCTGTTATACTACTTATGGTAAAAAAGGAGGAAGTCTATGACGGAACTATTAGCACCAGCTGGAAATATGGAAGCTTTAAAAGCAGCTATCGCAAATGGATGTAACGCCATTTATTTGGGAATGCAACGCTTTGGAGCTAGAGCCTATTCATCTAATTTTGACTATGAATCCTTAAAAGAAGCCGTTAACTATGCCCACATACGAAACGTTAAAATATATGTCACTATGAATACAATTGTTTTTGAAGACGAAATCGAAGACATGGAAAAACAACTTCAAATATTAAATGAAGCTGGTGTAGATGGCATCATTGTACAAGATATGGCAGTTTTTGATGCCATTGTATCAAAATATCCAGATATGGAAGCTCATTGTTCCACACAAATGGGAATTGATGATTTAGAAGGCACTTTATTATGGAAGGAATTAGGCGCTAAACGCGTTGTTTTATCAAGAGAAGTTGATATTCAAACTGTAAAAGACATTCGAAAAAAAGCAGACATTCCCATTGAAGTCTTTGTTCATGGCGCCTTATGTGTATCGTATTCAGGAAACTGTTTAATGTCTGGACTCATTGGCTATCGAAGCGGAAATCGAGGACGCTGTGTGGGTTCTTGTCGAAAACTTTATGAAATAATAGATACGACAAATCAAATTTCACTGGGAAAAAATTATATTCTTTCAATGAAAGACTTAAATACCATTGATTATATAGAAGACTTAAAAGAAATTGATTCACTAAAAATTGAAGGACGCATGAAAGAGCCTGTTTATGTAGCCAATGTTGTTTCTAAATATCGAAAAGCTTTAGATGGAAATCTAAAACCACAAGATAAAGAAGATTTATTAAAAACTTTTAATCGGACATATACCAAGGGATATATGTTTAAAGAAGACAAGAAAAACATCACAAATATTGTTCGACCTAATAATTATGGCTATGAAATTGGAAAGATTTCAAACATAAATAAAGGAAAATATGAAATTTTGCTTTCTAAAACTTTGAATCAAAATGACATGATTCGAATTGATCACAACAACGAAGATATCAATTTATGTGTTACAAAACTCTATGATGAAAAAGATAAACTCATCAATCAGGCTACAAAAAAAGCTTATATTAAATTGAAAGAAAAGCTTTCCATTGGGGATGTTGTATATAAAACCAAAGATATTTTGTATTATAAAGAACTTGAAAAACAATTAGAAGGGGAATATCAGCGCTTTGATTTAGATATTCAAGTTTATGCCTATCCACAGTGTCCATTGATTATTGAAGCCAAAGGACTGGGCGTAAATTATACATATGAAAGTGAAATCATTCTAGAATGTGCTAAAAACAATCCCACAACCAAGGAACAAATTATTAAACAATTTTCTCGTTTAAAAGATACTGTTTTTACTTTACACAATGTTGAATTTGAAAGCTATGACATTTTTATCCCTGTCAAAGAATTAAATCAGGCTCGTCGAGAAATTGTTCAAGGATTGTACACAAATAAAATCAATGAAAAACCAAGACGAGTTGTAAAACCAGAACAAAAGAAAAAAATTTCATTTGAACAAAATCAACCCATTTTATGTGCCAGTGTACTAAATCAGGAACAATACGATGCTTGTGTACAAGCCGGTATTGAAACGATTTATTTTGATAATATCATAAGAAGAAATCAAAATCATTTTCAACCTAGACAAGGAACACTATTGATTGGTGGATACGGTGGTATTCATTATTATCGAGATACAAATGAATTTGTGAGTGATTATTCTTTAAATGTTGTCAATGCTCAAAGTGTCTATCAACTACATGCTTTAGGCGCAAAAAGAGTTACTTTGTCTTATGAAATTAATGAAAAACAATTAAAAGAATTGATCGAAGCGTACAATAAACAAAATGATGGCTATCCAAGTTTAGAAATGATTGTTTATGGAAGAGCGCCTTTAATGTTCACAAACTATTGTCCATTAAAGAAAATGAATCAATGTGGAACTTGTCATTTGAAATCATATGAATTAAAAGACGAACACGGTACTTTCCCTATTCTTTCACATGAAGATTGTACAACGACAATATTAAATGGAAAAATCTTAAATTTATTAGATGAAATGCCTTCTATTTCACATGTACAAGCTTTTCGTTTAAATTTTACAACGGAGTCCAAAGAAGAAATATTACAAATTGTAAATATCGCAAAAGATAAACTTAATCATACAAATATGTCCACTGTTTTTGATCAAAACAAAGATACTCGAGGCCATTTTAATAAAGAAATCGCATAAAGAGGAGTCAATCGACTCCTCTTTCATACCAATATTGTTTTGACTTAGAAGATATTAATCCTAATTTCTGTTGTAAAGAAATAGAAGCAATATTATTTACTTCTACTTGACCAAAAGGAATCTGGTTATTTGAAAGTAAATGATTGATTAAAAACATTTCTAATTCTTTTCCAAATCCATGTCCACGAAATTCTTCAATCACAAACAATAATCCCATACTACCTTCTATATGTTGTCCAATACATCCAATAGGAATTTGATGATACAATCCAATAAATAATTGATGCATGGAAATAATTTCTAAAATTTCTGTTTCATCTAATATGTCATAGTGCGCTAAAATAAAAGAAAGATCATTGGGATTCGCTTGTCGAATCTGTAATTGTCTCGAATAAATCAAGGATTCTTTTTGAGTATATACAAATTCAAAACAAGACATAAAACAAGTAAAACCATGTAAATGAATATTATTTTCCAGAACAAGTAAATCAATGTCTTTATGTTTGTGTATCCAGGATTGAATGACTTTTTCGTCTTTATGAATACAAAAATAAATGGAACTCAAATTATCTTGTAGAAGAAAGCCATGTGAATCTTGTTCAATGATTTGATGATTTCGTTTTAAAACAGAATTAACTAAAATATTCATAGTTTTATTATAAAACATAGAAAGGAATTTTATGCAAACTTTTTCAAATATCAATGCTACACAGGCACTTGAAAAACTTAAACAAGGAAACCAATTATATGTGGATTCTCAATTTTCTATTGGGGACACATCCAAAGAAAAACGAATTCAAACCTATATTAAAGGACAACGACCTTATGCCATAATTATTACTTGCTCTGATTCCAGAGTCATTCCTGAAAGTATTTTTCAAGCTGGAATTGGTGATTTATTTGTGATTCGCGTAGCAGGTAATGTTATGGATGATCATCAACTAGGCAGTATTGAATATGCAGCAGGTCATTTGGGATGTCATTTGATTGTGATTTTAGGGCATACGCATTGTGGAGCAGTGGATGCTGCTATGAACAGCAATCCAGATGGCTATATCAAATTTATTACTGATGAAATCAAAAAAGCCATTGGAAAGGAAACCAACGAAAGAAAAGCCTGCATTAAAAATGTATTGCATAGTAAAGAAATCATTGAAGAAAGTTTAGGAATCCAAAAGTACGAACACGATGAAGGTTTACAAGTGATTTCAGCTTTATATGACATTGAAACAGGAAAAGTTGATTTTGAACTTGAAATTTCAAATGATTTTTGATTAAATTTCAATGAAAAGTGAATTGGATGAAGTTGATTTCAGACATCTATTGAATTAGAGGCCGAAGCGGCAAACTATTTTTGTTGACATCCACAAAAATTCGGAAACCAGCAGGCAAAAGGAAGATTGACTGACAACTCTTTGGAGAGATCTCTTAAATGAGGCGCCTACGTGGAAATAACCAACTGGCAAAGGAACAGAGAAGTAAGATGTATTGTTTTTATATATCTTCTTCTCTTTTTTATTTGGATGCCAGGAGGATACAAAATGAGAATGATGTTAGTAGGAGCTGGTGCAGTGGGACAATGCATCGTAGAAATGCTCAAGGAAAGAGATCCAGAAAAAGAATGGTTTATGTATTGTTTGTTGTGTGATTTAAATGAAAAAAGAGCTAAAGAAGTTAAAGAAACACTAAATGATAATCGATTTGAATATGCCAAAGTGAATGCCACACATAAAGAAGAAATCAAACAACTAATCAAAGACAAACAAATTGATTTTGTGATGGATGCATCCAGTCCATTTTGTGCAAATACCATTTTTGATGCAGCTTTTGAAAGTCATTGTGACTATGCCAATATGGGAACATGGTCAGTTCCAAAAAAGAATCCCAATTATGGATTGGGCATAGAAAACAGTTATGAACAACCCATGACAAAATATAATTTTGATCGGCATGATGCCTGGAAAAAACAAGGAAACTGTGCTTTAATTTGTCTGGGAATTGATCCAGGTGTGGTCAATGTTTTTGCGAAATATTTATGTGAATATGAATTTGATCAAATAGATGAGCTGCATGTTAAAGATGGAGGAAACTTAGAAGTTAATGGTCATGAAGATGAAATTGTTTTTGGATTTAATGTCTGGACGGTTTTAGATGAAGTGATGAATCCCAATGTAGAATATGACAAAGATAAAGGCGGATTTATTGTAGAAAAACCATTTGCTGGAAAGGAAACATTTTTAATGCCAGAAGTCGGATACAATACATTGGTCAAAGTAGAACACGAAGAAGTAGTGACGATGGCTCGTTATTTATCGAAGTATGGTTTAAAGAAATGTACATTTAAAATTGCCTTAGATGAGTCATTGATGAATGCATTGCAAGTATTAGATCAACTCCATTTAAATCGAATTGAACCCATACAAATTGGAGACATACAAGTAGTTCCAAGAGATGTTATTGCTGCTTGTGCTTACCAGCCAAAAGACATTAAAAACGAAATGACAGGCAGTATGTGTGTGGGTGTATTAGCAAAGGGAATTAAAGATGGAAAAGAAAAACAACTTATGATGTATCAATACTATTCCAATGAACAAGCGATGAAACGATTTGGTTTACAAGCAGTTGTAGCACAAACAGGCTTTGGCGCTGCTTTAGCTATTGAACTCTATGCCAAAGGCATTTATCGAAAAAATGGAGTATATTCTTTAGAGGCCTTTGATCCACTTCCATTTTTAAAATTAATGGAAGAAACAAAATTTGAATATAAAATTGAAGAATATTAAAAAAAGGGTAACCAAAGTTTTTAGGGGACAACTCCAAAAATTTTAGAGGCCTATTTTGG
>NZ_JBJEEY010000144.1:0-5907 GCF_051873555.1 Floccifex sp.
AGAGATTGTAAAAGAGTACATCCAAAACCAGTGACGCTGAATTCACCACCGCCCTATGAGGACGGCGTACTCTTCTTATTGCTTATAGAAATTTTATAATATTAACTTTTAATGACACTATGAAATAAGAAAAATATCTATTAACTTAATATGGCTATATAACCCACAAACCTTGAAATCATAATGATATTCAGTATAGCACCTAAATCTTTAATATGTATTTCTCATATTTCTAACTAACATGATTACGTGATCTTTCTATACATTTTTTAAACTCTTGTAAATCATTAATGACTGTTCCAATTGAATTATTTATATCACACATCATTGGCTAGCGTTAAAATCAATAATCCAATAACCAATCCATTAAATTCTTTACTTGAATGCCATTATAATTCCCTATTGTTAAGCGATCCGCTGTTAAGATAATTTTTTCGTAGTTATCTTTTATATGAAGAAAAGGTCTCATCTCTCTTTCAAAAGTTTCTTTTGCACTCATATCAGCAGTAACCTGAAAATAAGTATATATGCCTTGTTTTTGTGCAACAAAATCAACTTCTGTCTGACCAACCTTTCCAATCATTACACGATACCCTCGTCTTAGAAGTTCAAAATAAACAAGATTTTCAAATGAAAAACCTAAATCATATTTGTTTTTTGGTAAAATAAAATTGCGTAAACCAAGATCCACAATATATAGTTTTCGATTTGTTTTTAGTAACTGTTTTCCATTGATATCAAAACGATCCACTGGATAAAAAATAAAAGATCCTATTAATGCTTCAACATAATCACTTACTGTATTCGGTGATACTTTTCTTCCATTTGAAATTAAATAATCACTTATATTACGAATCGAAACAGGATTGCCGACTACACTAGCAAGATATTTAGCTATTGTTTTTAATAAAAAAATATCAGTAATATTTCTTTTATTTAAATCCTTTTCTTTTCGAATCTGTCTTTCCTCAATATCTTTAACAATAACTGTATTATATATTCCTTCTAAATATGTTTCTACTTTTTCATTTGTACGATTCATACGCGCAACATAAGGTAGACCTCCAACATGCATATATTCAAGAAAACCATTTTGTACATCTAAATTTGTTATTTCTAAAAACTCTTTAAAAGAAAAAGGCAACATTTTTATTTCTACATAACGCCCAGTTAACAAAGTAGCCAAGTCACCAGAAAGCATATAAGCATTCGATCCTGTAATATAGATATCTACATCTGGTTGTATATATAGACTATCTACAACTTTTTCAAAACCATTTACCTTTTGAATTTCATCTAGAAAAATATAAGTCTTTTTATCAGTACATAACCGCTTTTTTAGATATGCATATAATTTTTGATAATCCTGTAACTCTTCATATTCTAATGCTTCAAAATTCAAAGAAACAATTTGTTCCGTTACTATTCCATTTTGTGTAAGCCAATTTTGAAATTGATAAAGCAAAGTTGATTTTCCACAACGTCTAATACCTGTAACAACTTTAATAACATTTTCATCTTTCCATTGAATTAACCAGTCTAAATATTCTTTTCTTTCAACCATATCAAGACCCTCCATTACATTTCAATTTTAGCACATTTATTAAAAGAATTCTATTTTTGTTCCGATTTCGGAATTTATTATTTATTTTAAGTTATTTTTTTCTATTTTCGGAATATTTACAAATAAAGATAAACCTGCTTAATGTTCACTATTATTAACTAAAAATATATTTTTGTTTCTAATAATAAACAAAAGAGGAATTAAAACATGAAAAAAGCTGTTTATAATATACTACCACCGACTGAGAAAATACTAGAAACAATGGGAGAACAAATAAAACTGGCACGACTACGAAGAAATCTAACAACGGAATTAGTGGCTCAAAGAGCTGGTATTTCCCGTGTTTCTCTATGGAAAGTGGAAAAAGGAGATCCTTCTGTTGCGATTGGAATCTATGCAGCTGTTTTACATGCACTGAATAATTTAGATCAGGATTTACTAAAAATTGCTTGTGATGATCCATTAGGACGTCAACTTCAAGATATGAATTTACTGCCTCGAAAACGAGCAACCAGGAGAGATAGATAATGGCAAATATACAAAAAGATATATGTTTATGATGATTTTAGTTTTGACAACCCTTTTCTAATAGGTACATTATTTGTAAATGTAATAAAAGGATTTGAATCTTATTCATTTGAATATAATGAAGATTGGTTACGTAAAATGAATTATAATATTTCTTTAGATCCAGATTTGTTACCTTATCCTGGAAGACAATATCCTTCTAGCAAAAATATTTTTGGCATATTTTCAGATGCCTCTCCAGATCGTTGGGGACGTGTACTTATGAATAAGCATGAAAGAATTCAATCTGAAAAAGAAAAACGAAAACCCATGAAACTTCATGATAGTGATTATTTATTAGGTGTATATGATGAACTTAGAATGGGTGGAATTCGTTTCAAATTAGAAATAGATGGACCATTTTTATCAGATGATCAAAAAACCGCAGCTCCACCTTGGACTTCCTTAAAAACACTTGAAGAAGCTTCTAGAAATATTCAAATTGAAAAAACATCGCTATCTGAAAAATGGCTAAACCAACTAATTAAACCTGGTTCTTCTCTAGGTGGTGCAAGACCTAAAGCAACTATCACAGACTTGAATAATGAACTTTGGATTGCGAAATTTCCATCAAAAAATGATGAATACGATATAGGTGCATGGGAAATGGTTGCCCACGATCTTGCATCTTTATGCGGGCTTCATGTCCCTGAGGCAAAACTCGAAAAATTTTCTTCCTTAGGAAGTACATTTCTTGTAAAACGTTTTGATCGAAAAGGAAAAAAAGAATTCATTTTGCTTCAGCAATGACGCTTCTAGGAAAAGTAGATGGCTCTTCTGCAGCCGATGGATGTAGTTATTTGGATATTGTTTCTTTCATAAAAGCATATGGGTCACATCCAAAAGATGATTTATTAGAACTTTGGAAAAGAATAGTGTTTAATATGGCTATTTCAAATACTGACGATCATTTACGCAACCATGCCTTTATTCTCACAAAAAACGGGTGGAATTTATCACCTCTCTATAATATAAATCCTGTTCCCTATGGAGATGAACTATCTCTTAATGTGGATGAACAAGATAATCAAATCAATATTGAAATTGCCATTAAAACAGCAAAAAATTTGGTATAGATGAATCCAATGCCAAAAAATATGCAAATCAAATATTAAGTATTGTAAAAGAAAACTGGGTTAATTTAGCAAACAAATACAATATTTCTCGCAGTCAAATAGAAGAAATGAAACCAGCTTTTCATTTATGTAATACAGAAATATAAAACTTTAAGAACAGTCTAATTTGACTGTTCTTTTAAAAAATTAATTCATCTTCATTAATCAATATAATTTTATTATTTTCTTTGGCTAAATCCAGCATTCTTTGTGTAAATCCACTTTTACTAAATAAACCATAGACTATTTCATAACCAGGAAAAGATTTTTTGATTTCATTTGCTTGTTCGACTTTATTTTTCAAAGAAAAATAAACAAAAGCATCAACTGGTTTAGTATGAAATTTACATTCTCCAGCAAATATTTGTTTATTTTGATGATCGATAGCCATAACATCAATTTCTGTATTTCCATCAATATCATTCAGCCAATAAGATCCTATACGAGAACAAACAAAATGAATTTTACTTTTCATGCACAAATTTTGAAAAATATTTTTACAAATGTCTTCATAAACAAAAGCCACAAATTTTTCAACAAAATCTTTATTCATTTCATCCAAGACAATTTGCATATTATCAAGTTCTAATTCACCTTTATAAGGATACACATAATGAAACCAGAAACGAATAAATAAATCCGATATAAAATACAAACCCTTTCGAGATCTTTCAGGATTTTTTTCTGTAATAGGAATCCTTTTCTCAACAAAACCAAGTTCCATAAGAACAGAAAGATATGGCATCAAAGAAGATGTATCTTGAGACAACATACTCGCAATCTTATTGAGTTTATGATTACCATCTGAAATGGTTTTAATAATTGAAAAATAATTGACAGCTGAAAGAAATTCACTTTTTAATAAAAAATTAGGTTCTTCATATAAAAAGCCATTTTTTGAAAGAATTAACTTTTTAATTTGTTTTTCTAAGTCATCTGTTTCTATTAACAATTCCAAATATTTTGGTATACCACCTGTTATAGAATATTGCATAACAGCTTGTTCAAATGAAATATGTTGAACTTCATATAATTCACTAAAAGACAAAGGATTCAATCGAATTTGAGATGTCCTGCGACCATATAAAGGACTATCATAAGACAATGCATATTTATTCATCATTCCAATTAATGAACCAGATAAAATCAACATAACATTATGTTCTTTCAATATTTCATCCCAGGCATTTTGTAAAATCGAAGGAAAAGCACCATTTGTTTTCACAAGATATGGAAACTCATCAATTACCAGGACTTTCTTTTCATTTGGTTTATAATCTGCAATAATTTGAAATAAATCCAGCCAATCTGTAAATACTGCCTTTTTCATCAAAGAATTCTTCGTGCAACGCCCAATTACACCAGCTAAACGTTTCATACTTTGTGTTTCCAATTCTTCAGTGGCTAAAAAGTAGAAAGCTGTTTTATCTTTTATAAATTCTTTAATTAATGTTGTTTTTCCTATTCTGCGTCGTCCATATACAACAACAAAACTTCCATTACGTTGGTATTCATCATTTAGTTTTTCTAGTTCTGTTTTTCGACCAATAAAATTCATATCAATTACCTTTATAAATAGATTTATTATAATCTAATTTATAATAAATCTATTTATATAATATATCAATTATTCTCTAAAATTCAAACATTACTTGAATTTCTTTGTAGACGTTTTACATGCACTGAATAATCTAGAACAGGTTTTACTACCTAAAAAAACAGTCTAATTTGACTGTTCTTTTAAATCGGCTCCATAATTGAAAATAGCTGACAACAAAAATAATAATAAAATCCATCCAATACTAAACCATCCATTAAAATCTACGCGATTGATTTCATATAAAGTCAACAATATTTCACAAATCACAAAAGAAACAATGGGCATCCAAATGGATTTAATGGCTAATTGACGAATTAATGCAGCACCTTCATGTGTAAAAGGCGTTCCATCTTTTTCTTCTTGTTCACAATATTTATAGGCATAATACGATAAAATTCCATAGGTAATGGATAAAATCATTCCACATAAACAAGATACCCATAATGTATTTGTATTGATATCCTGAATCATAAATACTTGGTTTAATGTAGTAGTATTGGTATAAAACAAAGCACATATTAAACCTACAACCCATATACAACTAATCACAATACAAAAAATCATAGCTATTTTAGATAAAACTTTAAATACTTTAAAAAATTTCTGAACGGTTTCTAAACTCTTCATATTTCTTTTCTCCTTGCATAATAAGAATACAAAAAATAAAAAAGAATAGAAATTCTATTTCTTAGGCTAAATGTGTCAAAAATAGAGATTAGTTTAATAATCTCCTTTGGCTTTTATAACCTGTTTTAATCGATAATTTTTATCAAATATTTTTTCATCTAAATGATTCATTTCCAATAAACTTCGAATACACCATTCAGAATCTTGAGTATGAAAAACATAATATACTTCATTCATTTGTTTATAAGAAAACAACTTCATCACAAAAGAAGTAGAATGCTCTCTTGTATAGGATATATATCGATACATATATCCAATCCAGAATAAAGCATTCTTTGAATATTTTATTTTTCCATAATTTGAATCTCCCATTGTTCTAGGTAGTGTCAAAAATCAACGTTTTGATACAAATACAGCTACCTTGATTTATTTGT
>NZ_JBJEEY010000145.1:0-31117 GCF_051873555.1 Floccifex sp.
GTTTTCTGTACTTGTCTTTCTTCTTTTTTTCCTGTTCAGTTTTCAAAGATCGCTTGCACACTGAGTGCTTATTTATATTACCAAAATAGAAACTAAGAGTCAAATGTTTTTTTATAAAAAAAAGAATTTTTTCAAATTCCTTTTTCTATAGTTAAACAATATACATTTTGAAAATAAAAATCAACTTCTTTGCAATAACAATATTCCAATAAATCTGCCCTACAATCATCACATAGTATATTTAAATACGTTTTCTTTATATTTTTCTTATTTGAATGAATATAGGCTCGTTGAGCACATGTACTACCTTTATTAATTGTTTTGGCAATGGCTGGTAATAAAATACTATTTTTAATTTCATCACCAATAATAACGTTACAAGCTCTTCTTTGTACAAAACCTTTTAAAACATGCGAAAAAGAAATTGGATAATTCATGGGTTGTTTCAACCATTCTACAGAATAATTTCCTTTAAACAAAAAATTATAAACCGGATGATTTGAACGAAATACATCTTTATTTCTCATAAACTGACTCGCACAATCTGAATAAATATCACTTTTCGAAAGAGAAATTGTATACCCATCCATTTCTTCTCTTATACATTGCCAATCTTCATATTCATAATAAATATCCTGACAAGCTGGATCTAATGACGAATAAGAAAAAGAAGGCATCATCACACATCCCTGATCACCAATTACTTCAAATAAAGCATCAAATATAGTTTGATATCCATTAACTATTCGATGAAATTTTGAAAGATTAGCTTGTAAACAAACTAAATCTCCTTTTTTAATTTCTAATTCATGAAATAAATGTATAAAATCTTCTTTTGTTAGAACTGTATTCATATCGGTATTTTAACAAAAACTAAAAAGTCATACAAGCCTTGACAGCTCTTTTCCATCCTGCATAGATTTGATCTACATTTTCTTTTGAGCGACTTGGTTTAAATACGTAATCCAATTCCATTTTCAAATCTTCTTTTGTCCAGTAACCGCAATTTAAACCCGCTAAAAAAGCAGCACCCAATGCAGTTAATTCATTGATTTTATATCGCTTAACATCACACATTAAAATATCACTTTGAAATTGCAATAAAAAATTATTCGCAGCGGCGCCTCCATCTACTTTAATACTCGTAAAACTCACACCACTATCTTTAACCATAGAATGTAAAACATCTTTGCTTTGGAAAGCCATGGATTCTAAAGCCGCTCGTACCATGTGATTTTGATTCGTCCCAAATGTTAAGCCCACAATAGCTGCTCGACATTTATCATTCCAATAAGGCGCCCCTAAACCAACAAAAGCTGGTACAATATACAATCCATTGCAGCTAGATACAGATTGAGCCATTTCTTCTGTTTCCAGTGCACTATGGACAATTTTTATTTCATCACGTAACCATTTGATTAAAGAACCCGAAACAAAGATGCTTCCTTCTAAAGCATATGTCACTTCATTTCCAATTTGCCAAGCCACTGTACTTAATAAACCAGATTGTGAACGCACAATTTGATTTCCTGTATTCATCAACATGAAACCACCCGTTCCATATGTATTCTTGACATCTCCTTTTTCAAAACAGCCTTGTCCAAATAATGCCGCTTGCTGATCACCAACTACACTGCAAATCGGAATTTTTTCATTTAAAAAAATTGCTGGCATTGTGTTTCCATAAAAATAAGATGTTGGTTTAATTTCAGGTAAAATCGATTTTGGAATATCGAATACAGACAATAACTCTTCATCCCATTGACAAGAATCAATATTGAACAACAATGTTCGAGATGCATTCGATACATCAGTGATATGAATCTTTTGACCCGTTAACTTCCAAACCAGCCAGCTATCCACAGTACCAAACAAAAGCTCACCTTTTTCAGCTTTTTCACGAGCTTGTGGAACATGATTTAAAATCCAGGCAATCTTTGAAGCTGAAAAATAAGGGTCAATGCGCATTCCTGTTTTTTTCTTTACAATTTCTTCATAGCCTTTTTCTTTCCATTCATCACAAATCACATCGGTTTGTTTAGATTGCCAGACAATCGCATGATAAATAGGCAATCCTGTCTTTTTATCCCACAAAATAGTCGTTTCTCTTTGATTACTGATGCCAATGGCACATATTTGATTGGCTTCAATACTTGATTTTGATAAAACATCCATACAAACAGCTAAAGTCGATAAATAAATTTCATTGGCGTCTTGTTCAACCCATCCAGGTTGCGGATAAAATAAATTTGTTTCTTTTTGCGACATTGCTACAATATTGCGATTATGATCAAATATTATGGAACGTGTACTTGTGGTTCCCTGATCAATTGCCATTATAAATTTTTCCATAATTACCTCTTTTTTTTTCATTATAAACCAAAAGAAAAAGACAAATCAATTGACTTGTCTTAACTTCTTAATACAGCTTTGCATTCATTTTCAATTGCTGAAATCATATGATTATAAACCATATTGATTTCATCATCTTTCAATGTATGTGTATCCGATTGGAACAATACTGATAAAGCAATAGATTTTTTATCAGCATCTACATGTTCTCCTTGATATACATCAAAAACTTCAATATTGCGAATCACCATTTCTTTATTTACTCTACCTTGTTTTTTCATCACATTTAGTACTTTTTCTACTGGCATATTTCGATCAATCACAAATGCAAGGTCACGAGAAACAGATGGATATTTTGAAATTGGAGTAAATTTCACTTTAGCTTTTTTAATATTCAATAAAGCATCGCAATTTAATTCAGCCATAATGACATCTTTGGTATTGGTTTGTTTTGCATAGCCAGGATGAATTTGTCCAACCAATCCCACTAAATCTTTTCCAACAAAAACAGCAGCACTGCGATATGGATGGAAATGTTTTGTATCTTCATTATTTTCTCTAAAATAAACACGAGCTGGTGTAATTCCTAAGCGATCTAATAATTCTTCAATCAAACCTTTTGCGGTATAGAAATCACTTGGTAATGTATAATTTGTCCATCGATTTTGTTGTAAAAGACCACTTAAAACAAAAGCAACATGACTTTCCATTCCATCTTCATTAGATACATCGCTGTATTCAAATACATTGACATCTTTAATAGAACGAGCATGATTATAACTAACGGCATCTAATAAACTTGGTAAAATGCTTGTACGTATCCATCTTCTTTCTTCACTCATTGGAATCGATAATTCAATCGCATTTTTAGTTGATAAAATCGCATTGTCTTTCTTTTCTGTACTAATTAAAGTATATGTAATACAGTCCTGCAATCCTTGTGAAGTAAAGAACGATTGAATCATTCGTGTCATTCTTTGTTTGTCATTTAGTTTTCCTTCCGTCATTTCCATTAAAGGAAGTGTTGTTGGAAGAGAATCAAATCCAATAATACGAATGACTTCTTCTGCTAAATCCGCTTTTCCTTCCATATCAGTACGATAAGAAGGAATGGATACTGTATATTGTCCATCTTTATATTTTGGTTCAAAATGAAGGCGCTTAAATACATCCCAAACTTGTTCATGCTTAAATGATGTTCCTAAAATTTGATTGATATCATCTAAAGTACATTGAATTTGTTTTGGTTCATATGGATTGTTTCCAAATTCTACTGTTTCTTCAATTTCAGTTGCATCTGCATATTCAATCAACAATTGAACAGCACGATCCAATGCCTTTTTAGCTGCCAATGGTTCAATCCCTTTTTGATAACGAACACTGGCTTCTGTTGCCAAATTTAAACGACGAGCTGTATTTCGAATGGATACATGATCAAAATGAGCACATTCAATAATAAGTCCCTTTGTTGAATCTAAAATCTTAGAATCATCTCCACCCATAATTCCAGCAATTCCAATTGGCTTACCTTGATTGGTAATAACACAATCTTCTGGCTTTAATGCATATGTTATGCCATCCAAAGCCGTGTAGTCTTCATCGAATCCATCTGCAACTGTAATTTCATGATTTGGAATCGCATCTTTATCATAAAAATGCATTGGCTGACCCGTTTCTAACATAACAATGTTTGAAATATCGACAACATTATTAATTGAATGAACTCCACTAGCCATTAATAATTCTTTCATCCATTTTGGACTTTCTTTGATTGTGATATTTCCAATGACCTTTCCTAAAAAATAAGGACACTTTTTTGTTTTACTATCAATTTTTAAAGTTGTTTTTCCTCCAATGTCACTGGCATGATCAAAAGAAGGAAGTTTCACTTCTTTATTTAAAATAGCTCCTGCTTCCAATCCAAAAGAAAAAGCTGCTAAACAATCACTTCGATTGGGTGTCAAGCCAATATCTAATATTTCATCGTTTAATCCTAAATAACCAAGAGGATCTGTATATCCAACTGGTGCATCTTCATCTAATATTTCAATTCCATTTAATTGTTCTTCCGTTAATAATTTAGGATCTACTCCTAATTCAAACAAAGCGCAAATCATTCCTTCGCTGACTTGTCCACGAATCTTTCCAGCTTTAATTTCTCCTCCAGGTAAAACAGCTCCTACTTGTGCTACAATTACTTTTTGTCCCGCTTTTACATTGGGTGCACCACAAACAATATCTAATACACGATTTCCAATATTCACTTTTGTACAATGAAGGTGATCACTATCTGGATGATCGACACAAGATTCAACATATCCAATAATCAAATTGCTTCCCTGGCTTTGTTTTTCGATGGCTTCTACTTCAAAACCGGCATTTGTGATTTTTTCTTGCAGTTGTTCAATACTTAAATCCGAAACATCCATATATTGAGACAACCATTTTCTTGAAATCTTCATTTATTCTTCCTCCTATTCAAATCGCGTAAATTCTTCTGAGAATCGTTTATCATTTGTATAGAAGTGACGAATATCATCAATTCCATATTTCAACATCGCGACACGTTCAATACCAACGCCAAAAGCAAATCCACTGACTTTTTCCGGATCGTATCCAGCCATTTTCAATACATTTGGATGGACTTGACCTGCTCCTAGAATTTCAATCCATCCTGTTCCTTTACAAGTTGGACATCCTTTTCCATTGCATATATGACAAGTTACGTCAACTTCCACACTTGGTTCTGTAAAAGGAAAATAAGATGGACGGAAACGAATTTGTTTATCTTGTCCAAACATTTTACGAGCCAAAAACAATAATGTGCCTTTTAAATCTGATAAAGTGATATGTTCTCCAACAACCAATCCTTCCATTTGCATAAACTGATGTGAATGCGTCGCATCGTCATCATCTCGACGATATACTTTTCCTGGACAAACAACTTTAATTGGATTCGGAGCTGATTGTTCTAAAACTGCCATTTGAATAGCAGTTGTATGTGTTCTCAATAAACGATTTTCATCGATATATAAAGAATCTTGCATGTCACGAGCTGGGTGATCTTTTGGAATATTGGCTCTTTCAAAGCAATATAGATCATCTACAATGTCACTTCCTTCAATCACCTGATAACCCAATCCAATAAATAAATCTTCTAATTCTTGTTTGATTAAATTCAATGGATGCACATTTCCCACATTGGGTTTACGACCCGGTAAAGTAATATCAATTTTTTCGTTTTGAATTTTAAGAAGCATTTCTTTTTCTTCTAATTCCACTTTCTTTTCATCGATGCAAGCACTTAATTCACTTTTTAATTGATTGACTTGCTGACCAAATTTTGGTTTTTCTTCTTTAGGAAGATCTTTCATACATTTCATCAAACCTTGAACAGGTCCTTTTTTTCCTAAATAAGAAACACGTAAATCATTTAATACAGCTAAATTTTGAGCACTTGAAATTTTTTCCAATGCTTCCTGGCGAAGCTCTTCAATTTGTTTCATATTGATTCCTTTCTGTTTTCAATAAAAAAAGACGACATAGGAGCGATTCTATCGCGGTACCATCCTATTTCGCCTTAAAGCACTTAATTACCATGATAACCGTATGAAACGGAAGAGGATTAACTCTTACTCCCAGGTGAATTCATTATTCCTTCTTATCCCAAATCTTGCAGCCTATGAATTTGAGTCTCTAGATAAGGTCAAATAATTACTAGTCCCGATCAACGTTTTTTTAACAAATCTGATTATACAAAATATCCATCAAAACTTCAAGAATTTGCAGATACCAATTCCCAATAAAGAAGAAAAACTATCTAGGCATATATCTAGAATTGAGCCATTTCGCATAGAAACAAATAATTGATGGAATTCATCACTGGAAGCATAAAACAAACAAATTATAAAAGCAAACAATGTCCATTTACGATTTTCTGATGTATTGGATTGATATACCAATATTCCTAAAACAAAATACTCAAACATATGTGCACTTTTTCGTATAAACACATGAAGCCATTCAACATTTTCTATATGAAATAAATAATTAAAAATTGAAACAAAATACATACTTTGATTCGTTGACTGAACAGAAGCCTGGCTGGACATATAAAAAATAAAACCCATCCAGACGAAAGTAGCCAACACAAAAGAAATCCTAATTTTTTTCAACAATTTTCATACCTGTCTTAACAATTGAATGACTTGGAATTACACCACGAACACAGGAAACAGGATAAATATTGGTATGTCTTCCAATCACTGTTCCCGGATTTAATACACTATTGCATCCAACTTCCACATAATCACCTAACATAGCACCAAATTTTTTCAATCCTGTTTCAATGGATTGTTCCTTGTCATGAACAACAACCAGTGTTTTATCGGATTTTACATTAGATGTAATAGATCCTGCACCCATATGTGATTTATAACCTAGAATCGAATCTCCTACATAGTTATAATGTGGAGTTTGTACGTTATCAAATAAAATAACATTTTTTAATTCGACACTATTTCCTACTACACAATTTTTTCCAACCAACGCACTTCCACGAATAAAAGCACAGTGTCGGACTTCTGTATGTGCGCCAATAATACATGGAGCACCTAAATAAGCAGAAGGATAAATCGTAGCACTTTTATGAACCCATACATGTTCACTGATTTGTGTATATTCATCGGATAATGTATTTCCTAAATTAATAATGAATTCTTTTAATCCTTTTAACGCCTGCCAAGGATATGTGTATTGTTCTAAATAAGATTTTGCTAAAGTATGATTTAAATCATATAAATCTTGAATTGTTAACATAAAACCACCTCGCTGTTATTTTAGCGAATAAATTTGTGAGAATTATGTTATTTAAAAGATTTGTAAATTTTCAAAATAAGATTTCACAAGTTTTGCGTATTTCCGGCTAATTGGAATAAATGATTCATCTAATAAAATAACATTGTTACGATGATATTCCCTTACATAATTCATATTTACTAAATAACTAAAATGAATGCGCAAAAAGAATGGACTCACATAATCATCAAATTGATCTATGTGCGAATATGTTGTATAAATACTACCATCTTTCATGTGAACAATCGTTTTTCGTTTATCTCTTTCAAAATAAACAACATCTTGTTCACAAATAACATACACAACATTTTTCCAGCTTAAGCGAATATATGTTTTCTCTTTTTCTATAATCCTGTTTTGTATTTGATTGAGTCTTTGTTCAAAATAAGGATATAAATCATTTTTATAAATAAAACCATAATGAGAAACATCATATACCTGATACCCAACTTCTAAATGGGCACCAACAAACAAAATATGGATACTCGGATACATTTCATGAATAGAGATTGAATTTTCGTACCAGTTTTCTAAGTCTGTATCAATTACTAAAATATCGATTCTTCGAAAATGTTCTTGTTCTGCACAAACTTCAAAATTTGTAAAAACAAAAAAAGGGGTAACTACAGTGTTAAATCTTTCCTGAATATAATTTTCCAAAAATCCAATCATTCTTATGTCATCCGTTATCGTAGCATATACCATAACTGATTCCTCCATAAAAAAATTCCCTGTAATTATTATATAGTATAAAAGTCATTAAAATGTAAGCGAAACGCAAAAAATCGTTTCAATATTTACATTAAAATGGTCAGAAATTAAAGTGACCGCCTTTTTCTCCTTTCTAAAACCAAAAATAACTGACAATTTTGATTCAAATTAAGTATACAAAACCAATATGACATTATTTATGTCTAAAACTATATTTTGTATGATATAATACATTCATGAAAATTGAATCAATACAAAATAAAAAAATAAAAGAACGAGCAAAATTGCATACAAAAAAAGAACGAGATAAAACAAATCTTTTTATTATTGAAGGATTTCATCTTATTCAAGAAGCACTTTATGCCCACCAATTAGAAGAACTTTTTATTTTAGAATCCATTGAAAATCCATTTGATTTTCCTTGTTTTTCATGTACACAAAGTGTCATCAATAAATTGTCAAATCAAATTTCAAATGCGAAAATGATTGGAGTTTGTCGAAAAAAAGAATTCAAAACAACAAAATTCAAAAAAATTCTTTTCTTAGACGATGTACAAGACCCTGGAAATGTTGGAACCATTGTTCGAAGTGCCTATAGCTTTGGAATGGACGCTATTTTTGCTTCTGAAAAGTGTGCAGATGTCTATAATTTGAAGACAATTCAATCCACACAAGGGGCATTATTTCATCTTCCATATTTTGTAACAAATCTAAAAAAAGAAATTTCTTTTTTTCAAGAAAAAGGAATTCCAATATATGCCACTGCATTGCATCAGCAAGCAGAATATCTACAAGATATTATTATTCCTGATTCTTTTGGAATTGTAGTAGGAAATGAGGGTCAAGGAATTCATAAAGATATTATTGATATGTGTGATTCTTGTATAAAAATCGAAATGAATGCATTTGAAAGTTTAAATGTTGCGATTGCAGCATCTATTTGTATGTATACATTCCAATATAAAAAGTGAACCGTCGGTTCACTTTAATTTTTCCATAAATTTCTTTTCTACAACAATAAAACGTTCATGATATCCTTTACCAATAATTTCACCATCTTCCATAGCTAAAACTTGAAAACAAATTTTTCGATCATCAATTTTAGAAATTTCAGAAGTAATTAAAATTTCAGATCCAATTGACGTAGCTTTATCATGTGATACATTCATAAACGTTCCAACGCTTGTACAACCAGGCTCTAATTGATCTTCCAAACATAAACATGAAGCTTCTTCCATCCATGCAATCATTTGCGGAGTTGCTAAAACTTCCAAAGAACCACTCTTCATCACTTTAGCCGAGTGTTCCATTTGAACAGTTCTTTTAATAGTGACAGATTTAAATTCCATAATACCCTCCTTTGGAACTATGATATAATACAGATATGAATCAAGATCAACTTATTTATGACAAAGCAAAAAAAAGAGTCAATCGGAAACATTGGACTGTATTTTCTATCATCTTAGTTTATTTTATAACATTCTATTTAATATTCCAAATGAATTTTATTTCAAAAACAGCCTTCCCTGTACAAAATATTTTACTTTCAAATATTATTAGTGAAATATGTTTATATGGTTTATTATTTTGTTTATTAAGTACAGGAAAAAAATTTTTTCGTTTTTTATTTAAAATAGGCATCCTTTATTCTCATCTGATGCTCCTTGTTCCGATTTATTATTTAATCAATGACTTTTTTCATTTTATTCCTTATTTGATTTGGTTATTCGTTCTTGAAATAAAGAATATATATCTTCTTCATTACAATAAAGAATTACATACCAATCGATGGGCTAAAATCTTTTATGATTTAGAAATTGAAATAGAAGACGATCAGGACATTGAAGATATTTATTTAAAAGATAAAGATTATAAAAAAGATGAAGAACCTTATACACTACCTCAATTATGTTTACGGCTGGGAATTTGTATTTATGGATCCTTGTTTGTGATTCCGATTTGTATCCATGTATTATCTCCTTTTTTTGCTTCTAATGACTTACAAACCGTATTTGCGACAAAAGCTATGTTTATTTTCTGTATTTATACAGCCGTTGTATGGACAATTCCATTATTTTGTTTCTACTACAACCATCCTGCTTCTAAAAAAGTAGTTGGATTGTGCTTTATTTTTGAATTATTGCGAGTCATTTTATATTCAAAAACACTCTATTCCTATTATGTACAAGATATTTATCCAATTCGTGTCTTTATTTTCTTTATTTTAGCAGACTTTATTCGTTACGCATTATTGCTATATAGCTTAAAACCACTCTTTCAAAAAAACGTATCACAATAAAAGTGATGCGTTATTTTAATGAATCAATGAATTTTAATAAATTTTCAAAACTTCCTTGTGGATATTTTGAAATATCTAAATTTTTTGTATTTAATAAGTTATCTGTTAACAAAAACACATGAAAACCTAGATTTTGAGCAACCATATCTTCACTTGCATCGTTTCCAACCATTAAACAATTTTCAGGAATCAAATGAAAACGATCTATTAATTCCTGATAATAAACTAAATTTGGTTTACAAGAATGTGAATTTTCATATGTTGTAATATATACAAAATCTTCTGGCTTTAAGCCTGCCCAGCGAATACGGGATTGAGTCGCTATAGCTGGAAAAATAGGATTGGTTGCTAATATGATGGGATATTCTTTTTTTAAAGAATCAATAACGACTTGACTCATAGGATTAAATCCACAAGATTCTTTAGCCATTTGAAATTCATTTTGATAAAATTCTTCAAATAAATTCTGATCTTCAATAGCTTTTTGTCCATAAAAACCACTGAAAATATCCCAGAACACTTGTTCATTTGTTTTAGATCCATCGTTTTGAATCATTTTATATGTACCTTTCCAGATATTTTCAATTAAAGATTTGGCTTCATATCCATAAGGTGCCATTTTTTTTGCTAATAAAGAAAAATAATATTTCGTAAATTTGTCTTGATCCATCGGAAGAAGTGTTCCATCTAAATCAAATAATATCGTATCTAACATAATAAACCTCTCTCTTTGTTTCAAGTATACAGAATTTTACTTTGAGAATCAAATCATCAAATATAAGAATGAATCCATTTGTTTTGAAATAAACGAAATAAAAAGATACATCCTCTAAAACACAATTCTAGACACATTGCCAGCCAACATCCTTGTAAACCATAAAAAAGAGATAAAATATATGCTAAAGGAATTCGTAAACACCACATACTAACAAAATTTAATAAAGTAGATACTTTTGTATCTCCTGCTCCTCGAAAAACTCCGGCACAAACAATAGATGCTCCGTATAATGGTTCTGCAAAAGCTTCAATGCGAAGAATTTGGATGGCTAATTGTTGAATAGAAGTATCAATGGTTAACAAAGAAATCATAAATGGAGCAAATATATAAAGTAAAATTCCAGAACATGTCATGATTATCATTCCTAAAAATGTTATTAACCATGAAAATTCTTTCGTTAATGTTTCTTTTTGTGCTCCAATAGTTTGGCCAATAATCATACTAGCAGCACTTTGTATACCATATCCTGGCATGTAACAAAGACTTTCAGCTGTAATCGCAAAGGAATTTGCAGCAATGGCTAAGGTCCCTAAAGGGGCAACAATGGCTGTAAATGCAATATATGAAAAAGATGTTAAAGCACTTTCCATACAAACTGGAAAGCCAATGGAAAAGGCGTGATGTAAACTCTTTGTATCCCAATAAAATGGTTCTTTTTTTAAAAATGATAAAGTTTCACTTTTCGAGTTGATATAAAACAGTAAGCAAAGCATACAAACAATAATAGAGATTCCAGTTGCCAAAGCGGCTCCCTTGATTCTAAGATTCAATCCAAATGGAAAAATAAAATAAAAATTTAAAATAATATTTAGAACACACATACCAACATTAAAAAAACTTGGTATTTTCATGTTTCCACTAGCTTGTAAAGATAAAGTTAATAAGGTGTTTATACAAGAAAATGGAAGGAAAAATGAATAAATTTTTAAATAAACAGAAGCATTTTCTACAATGTCTTTACTTCCTTGAAGCCATACAGGGATTCTAGGAGACAAATATAAACCAAAACCACTTAACAAGATTGACAGCAACAAACAAATCAAAAAGCCTTGTTTCAAAATATTTCTTGCTTTTGTGTATTGTTTTGCTCCAATGCATTGCGCCATTTGAACAGTAAAACCAGCACTCAAAAAATTTGCAATTCCTGACAACAACCAGATTGTTGATGAAACCAAACCAATGGAAGCAGAATCATTGGCTCCTAATCGTCCTACCATAGCTGCATCGATATATTCCATAATGATAGTTGATATTTGTGCCAATATCGTGGGTAAACTCAATGATAAAACAAGTTTGATTTTTTGTTTATAATTTAAATTTTGCTCCAGCCAATGCATCATGGAAGTAGCGCTTCTTTCAATTCTTTGTATTCATTGGCATTGTCTATATTTTGTTGAATTTGTTTTTCGCTTATTTTTTTTATGACGCGACAAGGAACTCCTAAGGCAATGCAGTTGTCCTCAATTATTGTTCCTTGACTGACAAGGGCATTGGCTCCAATAATACAGTTTTGACCAATTTGACTTCCATTTAAAATGGTTGCATTCATACCTATCACTGTATTCTTTCCTATTCTACATCCATGAATCACAGCTCCATGACCAATTGAAACATTGTCTTCAATCACAACAGGAAAGCCTGGATCTCCATGAATCACAGCATTATCTTGTATATTGGAATTTTTTCCAATGGTAATAGAACATGTATCGCCTCGTAAAACGGCTCCATACCAGATACTGGAATCCTTCTTGCATGTTACATTTCCTATAATAGTTGCATTTTGGGCAACTTTTCCTTCAATTACCGGTTTTTTATTTTTATAAGATATAATCATTGATTTTCTCCTTTTGGATCAAATGAATCAAATATCATACAATCCACTTGTTGTTTTTGACTGAAGTATTCTTCTTTACATCGAATAGTCCATCCAACTGTTTTGAATCGAAACAAAAATTTCATAAGTCGATACGTAAAAAAATTTTGACAGTGAATATCCATTGCTATAAAATCTGGTTTTGTAAAGCCATTGGTTAAAAAATTTGTTAAAATAAAGCGAATTAACCAAGGAAGTTTTTCATTTTTATAATGATTTTCACTTAATTGACCTCTTAAAATTTCTGGTTTGTTTTCCTTAAGATAACATAAAACCCCAGGATGAAAGGATTCTATAACATAAAGGCCTGAATAAGAATTCAATAAAGTCAGTGTTTTTTTTACAGTTTCAATAGGATTTCCTTCTTTTTTGATTTCAATAATCAAAGGCACTTGACCATTTACTAATTGTAGTACATTTATAAACAAAGGAATTCTTTCCTGGCTTTTTTTTAATGGATATTGAAGCAATTGTTCATATGTTAAATGCATGATTTCTTCTTTGATTTTACACATTCTTTGTAAACTGGCATCATGGAAAACAACCAATTGTCCATCCTTTGTCATTTGAACATCTAACTCGATGCCATACCCATGTTTAATAGCTCTTTCAAATGCTTTTAATGAATTTTCTGGACATTCATCATTAAAGAATCCCCTATGTGCAAAATCAAAAGAGGCCAATTGTTTCCATTTTTCGCTTTGCCGAATATGATTTGGCTTTATCAGAAAAAGATACAAACAAAACAAAGTGATCATGAATTATCTCCTTCAATCGCTTGTTGAATCAATTCAGCATATACTTTAGCTCCTTCTACACTAGGATGAATTCCATCACTGGATAAATATTCTGGATGATTGCTGGCTTGTGTATACCAGTCAATAATATGCAAATTCGAATACTGTTTCTCTAATTCTAATAAATACGCATTGTTGGTGTCTTGCCAAGACAATGTTGGACAATAATTATTGACCCAATATACGTCTTTATCTTTTAAATAATCCAAAACATCAACGGCTAAAAAATCATAGATTAGGCCATTGGTTCCCATCGCAATAACCACTACATCTTTTAATTGACCATTGGCTTCAAATTGAAGCAATGCTTCTTTTTCTTGTCCCATATGACGAGAAACCTCAGCATCAATTAAACAATCCGGATAGACTTGTTTTATTTCATCATACGATCCCAATAAAACAGAGTCTCCCACCATAACAATGTCTGCACTTGAAATATTTTTCTGATCTTCAATCATTTGTTCTTTATTCGATTCCATTTCTGTTTTTAATTCTTCTATGTCTTCTTTTTTATCTTTAGATTGAATGAGTCCATATCCAGAAATGCCAAAAGAAATGGAATAAACCAGTAATAATTGTATTTTATTTTTTTGTCTTACAAATAAATACGTGAAAATTGATAAAACGAATAAAATAAAAAGTTGAATACTTATATAAGAAAAACGAAGTCTTTGACATAAAAATATAATGGGATATTGCCACAAATAGATTTCATAACTAATTTTTCCAATAATTTTTAAAACAGGAGTTTCCAGCCATTTACATGGTGATTGAATCAAAAAATAAAGAAAAACAGTAAAAAGGAAACTGACAATCCACATACCACCTAAATAAATCCATTTACTTTCTCCATCCATTGTCAAAGAAACAAAAATAAAAAATAATACAAAAGCAGCAGAACTAACATATCCCTGTATTTTGTTTTGTCTTCTTGGATATTCTTTTAGAAATAATGCCAATGTACATCCCATTAAAAATGAAAAAATACGTGTATCCAGGCCATAATAAACTCGCGTAATGCCTTGAGATAGACAAATCATCATCCAAATTCCAGATAAAAGTGTTAAAAAAGATAAAAAGCGTATCGTTGTTTTTCGATTTGTTTTATTTAATAGAAATTGTATTCCTAAATAAAGAAATGGCCAAATTAAATAAATCTGCATTTCCAAACTAAGAAACCAAAGAGATGTAAAACAAGAAGCATTTAGTATTCGGGTAAAATAATCTGCGTTTTGAATGATTTGCCAAATATTGTTGTATCCCAATACAATTGATAAAACTTCAGATTTCATGCCATCTAATAAAGAAGCATCTACAATAAAATAAATACTCAATGTGATTGCCATCATAAATAAAAGAGATGGATACAATCTTTTGATTCGTTTTTTATAAAAACTAAATAAAGAAAAATTTTCTTTTTCTTGTTGCATCAATAAAAAACCTGACACAATAAAAAACAAACAAACACCTAAATATCCGCCTTTAAAAATATCTGGAAAAAAATGAAAACCGGTTATTCCAATAATCGCAATGGCTCGAATGCCATCTATTCCTTTAATTCTTCTCTTTTTCATAGAATAAGTATAGCATAAAAAAACAAGACTGTTTCAATACAATCTTGTTTATCCTAGAATGGCTTTATCGGAAGTAAATTCTTCTCCACTGACTTTTTCAAACATATGAAGAAGTTGTTCCACTGTTAAGTTTTTCTTTTCTTCTCCTTTAATATCTAAAATAATATGTCCATCATTCATCATAATCAATCGATTTCCATGAGCAATGGCATCTTTCATATTATGTGTAATCATTAAAGTTGTTAAGTGATCTTTATTTACAATGGATTCCGTTGTTTCTAATACTTTAGCTGCAGTTTTTGGATCCAAAGCCGCCGTATGTTCATCCAATAAAAGAACTTTTGGTTTCTGCAAAGAAGCCATTAACAATGTTAAAGCCTGACGCTGTCCTCCTGACAACAAACCAACTTTGGAAGTCATACGATCTTCTAAGCCAAGACCCAATGTCTTTAATAATTCATGATATTCCTGACGTTCCTGTTTTGTAATACCTACACGAAGTGTACGCGATTTTCCTCTTCGCTTAGCCAATGCCAGATTTTCTTCTATATTCATAGTCGCTGCTGTTCCTGTCATCGGATCCTGGAACACACGACCGATATATTTTGCTCGCTTGTGTTCAGGTAAATTGGTAATGTCCTGATTGTCAATACAAATAGATCCAGAATCAATATTCCATACTCCGGCAATGGCATTCAACATAGTGGATTTACCAGCTCCGTTTCCTCCAATAACCGTCACAAAATCGCCTTCTTCAAGTTTAAGTGTAACTCCTTTTAATGCTTTCTTTTCATTGACTGTTCCAGGATTGAAGGTTTTGTGTACATCTTTAATTTCTAACATATATTACACTCCCTTCTTTACATGTTTACTAGCATAATTGGCTTTCCAGTATGGAACCGCTAAGAACAATGCCACTACAATAGCCGATAATAATTTTAAATCATCTGTGGATAATCCAAGTTTTAGTACAACTTGAATTACAATATAATAAATAATAGCTCCTAATACACAGCTCAATAATAAAAGCGCAAAATTTTTAAAGACTTTTGAAAACAATACTTCTCCAATGATTACAGCTGCTAAACCAATCACAATGGCTCCTCGTCCCATATTGATATCAGAGAACCCCTGATATTGAGCTAATAATCCACCACTTAAAGCCACCAATCCATTAGAAATCATCAAAGCCAGTACTTTAGCTCGATTTGTATTGATTCCATTGGCTCTAGCCATGTTCCCATTGGCTCCTGTAGCTCGTAAAGAAGATCCTAATTCCGTTCCAAAGAACCAATATAAAAGTCCAATTAAAACAATAATACAAATAAATAATACAATTAATGGGTTTTTAAAGCTTAAGACTCGTACATATCTTGAGCTCAAAGCCAAATTGTATTTATCCGCGTTGATTGGTAAATTGGCACGCGAAAAAGTGACTTGGTCCCATCCCATAATATGTAAATTAATAGAATAAAGTGCCAATTGTGTTAAAATTCCAGCTAATATGGCAGGAATACCAAATGTTGTATGAAAAATTCCTGTCACAAATCCAGCAAAAAGGCCAACAATAAAGCTACATGCCAAAGCAATATAGGCAGGTACACCACACATGATCAATACAATACAGACTGCGGCTCCAGTGCATAAGGATCCATCAACTGTTAGATCTGCAATGTCTAATATTTTATATGTGATATAAACACCAATAGCCATGATTCCCCATATCATTCCTTGTGAAATGGCTCCTGGCATAGAATTTAATAAAGAAACAAAAAACGACATATTTTCATCCTTTCTGAAAAAAAAGAAGAAAGAAGCTATTCTTTCTCCTTAATTGTTAGTTTTTATTCTTCAATTGCCTGATATTCTTCAGGGACGCTTACTCCATAGAAATCAGCCATAGATTTAACATATTCTTTTGTGACATTTGGTGCATATTTAACTTCCATTTCAGAAATATCGGCTCCATTCACTAAAATTTCATAAGCCATTTCACCAGTTGTATATCCAATGTCATAGTAACTAATAGATAAAGTAGCAACACCACAACCGGAACAAATTCCTTCTTCTCCAGCAAATACAGGTGTCTTAAATGCATCACTGGCAACGATATCTTTAATTGTACTTGTATTATTTGCAGCTGTATTGTCAGTTGGAATATAGATTACATCACTCTTTTCACACGCTGTTTGTGTAACAGAAGCAATATCATTAGAATCTGTAAAAGAGAAATATTCAACTGTATATCCAAAATCTTCTAAATATGTTTTGATTGTATCACATTGATAAACTGAGTTTGGTTCAGCTGAACAATATAATAAACCAATTGTTTTTGCATCTGGGAATAATTCATGAATGGAAGCTGCCTGTTCATCAAGAGGTGCTAAATCACTTGTTCCTGATACATTGTTTCCAACTACACCTGTCCAATCATCGATTTCCAATGCTGTAGCGTAATCCGTTACCGATGTTCCTAAAATAGGAATTTCGCTTGTTGCTGCAGCTGCAGCTTGTAAAGGTGCTGTGGCATTTGCCATAATTAAATCTACACTATCGGATACAAATCCATTCACAATAGTGGCACAGTTTGCTGAGTCACCTGATGCATTTTGCTCATCAAAAGTAACTTTATCTTCTCCTAATTTTTCAATAAGTGCATCCTTAAATCCTTGTGTGGCAGCATCTAAAGCTGGATGTTGTACAAGTTGAACAATTCCGATATTATATGAATTTTTTTCTGTCGTACTTGAACAACCAAACATAGATACGGCCATCAAACATGCCATACCTGCTGAAATAATTTTTTTCATATGATTCCTCCGTATAATTACTACAGTCCTATTTTATCACGCTAAAATCAAGTGTCAACGAGTCATTTACATTTTTTTACATTGAACTTAATTTTTCATATTTCTTTCATAAATTAATGTAAATTATTTCACAAAAAAAAGAAGCCTTTGCTTCTTAGTGACATATGGTGAAGCCGATGAGACTTGAACTCACACGAGCAATGCTCACCACCCCCTCAAAGTGGCGTGTCTGCCATTCCACCACGGCCTCATGCCATACATCATACATCAAAAATCTATAAATATCAATTCTTGATTTTTCGATTCAATTGATATAAAAATGGACGACAAGGTAAATCAAAGTCTCCTATAAGTTCTTCAACTCTTCCAGGAAATCCTTTTTTAAACGCATATACGCCATAATTTTCATCTTCAGGATCAAAATTTCCACTGATTCCATAAAAATTGTATTTATTATAGCCCATATCCAAAGCTTCTTGAATCACATTCCATTGAATGGCATAGGAAGCATAAAAATCTCGGAATTCTTCATAGGCTCCACTCATTAAATAAATAACTTCATCTTGGTCATAAATAAATGTACTGGCTGCCATAGGAATGATTGTACCATATTGTTGTTCAAGACTATTGGCTTCTTTGTATCGTTTTTCATTAATTTCTAAAGCCTCTAAAACTACTTTCTTTTTCTTGTTGAATTTTTTACTATTGGAAACTTGTCCTAATTTCAATTCCACATTGGATAAATCCATCAATAATGATTGTTTTTCTTCGTTTAAATATTTTTTTAATAAAGAAATATCTAAATAAGCTAATTTACATTTCATTTTATCTTTATAGCAATTCATCTGATTGACAAAAAACGATTTATCTCTTGTTTCAAATCCTCTTCTTTTTCCTGTCTGATTTAAAATATCCACAAAAATATCCAATTCATCTATTGATAAATCACGCACTTGCATTTGATATTTTATTGTGCGATTAATACTCCAGCGAGTTTGCTGATGCAAAGACTTCCATAAACTATCTTTCGTCTTTCCATTTAAATCCATCGCATACATCCATCGCATTCCCTGCATATTAGAGTCATAGCCAATGGAAAAGCCTTTATGAATATATCCAAGAGATTGAAGCGTATTTAATATATCTTTATGATGAAAACCGTTTTCAACAATTTGCCCTTCTTGATTTCTTTCCTGAATTAAAATATATGGATCAACAATAACTTCTACAATCCCTTTTTTACGACAAAACCGAATCAATTCTTTTGTGAATTGTTTAAGTAATTCAACATCGGAATAATCAATCAAAAAGCCTCTTGGCGCATAGTAATAAGAAAAACACTTCATCATTGGATATTTCATCAAAAAACAAGCACATAGTACTTCATTTCCTTCTTTCATTCCAACTAATTCGCATTCGTGTCCTTCTTTAATTTCGAATTCGTATGTTTCAATGCTGTTTAAAAAATTGTTATATGGATGACCTTTTTGAAAACGAGTATATTCTTCTATTGTTAGTTTCTCAAATTTCATTTTATTTTCCTTTCGGATATATATCATACTCTAAAATTAAAAAAAATAAAGGCCTTATGACCTTTATTCATTAATACATTGGTTGAGGCGGAATAGCTTCTTTTTCTTCTTTGATACTGGCAACACCAGCTTCAGTCGTTAAGAATAAAGCCGAAATACTAGCTGCATTCATTAAAGCATTACGGCAAACCTTTGTTGGATCGATAATCCCTTCTTTGAACATATCTACCCATTCACCACGTTTCGCATCAAATCCAACATTTTCTCCTGCTAATTTTTGACGTGCTACAACTTCTTCACTATTGTATCCTGCATTATCCGCAATTTGTTCAATTGGTTTTAATAAAGCATCAAAGACAACACGAATTCCTCGTTGTACATCTACAATATCTGATTTCACTTTGTCTTTTAAGGCCATATAAGCTTTAACTAAACAAGCTCCTCCACCAACAACAATTCCTTCACTAACAGCAGCTCTTGTTGAATTCAAAGCATCTTCGATACGTAATTTCTTTTCTTTTAATTCACTTTCTGTAGCAGCTCCAACTTTGATAATCGCAACACCATTGGATAATTTTCCTAAACGTTCAGCCAATCGTTTTTTATCATATTCAGATGTAGTAGCATCCATTTGCGCATGAATTAAATCCACACGTTCCTGAATTTCTTCTGAACTTCCAGCTCCACCAATCATGACTGTTGAATCTTTCTTGACAATTGTACGCTTTACTTGTCCTAAGTCATCCAATGTCATATCTTGTAGATTCATATTTAAGTCTTTTGAATAGAAAGTAGCACCTGTTAAAGCTGCAATGTCACGTAACATGTCTTTCTGATTATCTCCAAATCCAGGAGCTTTAGTCGCAACAACGTTGAATGTTCCACGTAATTTATTGACAGCCAATGTAGATACAACTTCGTTTTCTAAGTCTTCTGCAATGATTAATAAAGGACGATTGACTTTTACAATTTGTTCCAATACTGGAAGAATATCTTGTAAGTTACTGATCTTGTAGTCTGTAACCATAACATAACTATTTTCTAATACGGCTTCCATTTTTTCACGGTCTGTTACCATATAAGGAGAAACATAACCTTTATCATATTGCATACCTTCACAAATATCTAAGACAGTTTCAAAGCCATTGGAATCATCTGTTGAAATAACACCATCGCGTCCAACTTTATCCATTGCCTGCGCAATGATTTGTCCAATTTCACTGGATCCAGAAGAAATTGTCGCAACATTTTGAATATCATTTGAGCTTTCAACTTTTGAAGAATGTTCCAAAATATATTTGGAAACTTCTTTAGCTGCCATCTCAATTCCTTCACGCATCAAAACTGGATTAGCCCCACGATCCACTTGTTTTAATCCATTTTCAATCATGGCTTGTGCTAAGATTGTAGCAGTTGTTGTTCCATCTCCAGCTGTATCATTGGTTTTAGAAGCCACCTCATATACAAGTTTTGCTCCCATATTTTCAAATTTATCTTCTAATTCAATTTCCTTTGCGATTGAAACGCCATCATTTGTAATCAAAGGTGATCCATATTCACGTTCCAAAACAACATTACGCCCTTTAGGTCCTAATGTCACACGTACCGCATCAGCTAATGTATTTACTCCCTTTAACATTGCTTCTCTTGCGTCTTTTGAAAAACGAACTTCTTTTGCCATACATTCAACCTCCTATTGATTCACTGCAATAATGTCTTCATCTTTAATGACAATATAATCTTTGTCTTGATACGAAATACTTGTTCCAGCATATTCACGATACAATACTTCATCATTTACTTGATATCCTGCATCATGAATTTCACTTCCAATTGCCATCACTTTCGCAAATTTCGATTTTTCTTTTGAACTTGTCAAAATAATACCGGAAGCAGTGGTACTTTCTTTTTCTAATTTTTCTAATAAAACATAATCATGTAATGGTTTTAACATGTTATCCCTCCTTTTAGCACTCATCTTTTTCAAGTGCTAATTGTATTATACTCGCATTTTTAGCACTTTCAAGTCTTAAGTGATAATTTTTTATAAAAAAAAAAGGATGCTACTGGCATCCTTGTGAACAACTTGAACAACAACCCGAACATCCACCTTTAGACTGAATGACTAAACTACCATTTTTCGCATCCAATACAATATCTTCTAATAAACGAGATGTTTCTTCTGACATATCTACATATAGGCCATTGATTTGATTTCCATCACTGACTACAATAAAATCCATACAAAGACGCGTTTGACATCCATTTCCTTCTGTAAAAAATGTCAAACAATTTTTTTGTTCTTCTTCTAACATTTTTTCCAATATCATTTTTGCATTATCTGTTATTTGCATAATCATTCACCTCAAACGAATCCATTGTACACAAAAGACAAATCTTATTCAACAATCAAATCTTCTGCGACTTCAATTTTAAAGATCGACAAGAAATTTTCGATTTCATCTTTAACTTCGTTTGCTCTTACATAACGAATATTTTGTTTATCCCATGTTTTTACACAAATTTCTTTAGCTGGTACACCTAAGTTTTCGATTCCTTCTGCTTCAATCGCATCAGAAATAGCTGTTTCATCACTGTTTTCAATAAAAGAAGAAATTTCATCTAATACATAAGATACTTTTTCGATTTTATCTTTTTTTACAAACAAAGAAGCTTGTGGATATCCTTCTTGTTTAAATCCACTTTTTTCTTTAAATACTTTTTGAACATCACTTAAAATTGTAAGTTCCATATTGTTTTCTTTAGCCTTGGCTATTGTTGCCTGAGCTACTGGCATAGCTAATAAAGCACATTGCGTCTGTCCTGTTAATAAAGCTTGCTGGGCCTGGGCTACATCTGAATAATATGTAACATCTAAATTTTCTGTGTCATAACAATAATTAAAAACCAGTTGAGGAACAGCTTGTTCTCCAAAAGCAGCTAAAGAACCTGTTGTAAAATCAAAATCAACTGGTCCAACGATATACAAATTCCCCCATGTCAACACAGCTTCTAATTGATACGTTTGACTGGCTTGATATAATTTTGCTCCTAAATTTGTTGGAGCCACAATAATATCATAGTCTCCATCTGTTTTAGATAATTCGGCTTGCAATACATCGGCATTAGCATACTCAATAGATACATTTTCATCATTGGTTGCACCTAATAATGCCAATGCGGGAGCCCCTGACGGACATAAAATAGAAACCGGTTCTTTTGTTTCTTCTTTTGAAGAACATGCCACCAATCCCAAAGAAAGTACAAGACCCAAAAATAATTTAAAATACTTCTTTAACATCCTTCTTACCTCCTGTTTTTTCAAACAAAGGTGAGCTAATCTAGTTTTGTCACAATCGTTTTTGCCTGAATACCATATAGACGACCTATACGACCTGAAATCATATTGATGGTATCCATTGGTGCGTCCAAGGCAATACTGATAATGCTGACATTTTTTTCTTTATAAGGAAGTCCCATGCGTCCAATAATATAACAAGAAAACTCGTGCAAAATGCGATTTAATTCTTCTACCGAATTCGGATCTTTCACAAGAATACCAATTAATGCTACACGACTATCCATATAAACCACCTCTTTCATCTCAACTTTGTTTTGATGTTAGAACGGTTTTATTATACATAAAAATAGACTTGAATGCATCAAGTCTATTGAAATAAAGCCTTTGTTTCTACTTCATTTTTAAATTTTTCGATGGCTTCCATTAAATTCATTGTCAATTGTTCTTTTGAACCAGATTTACGAATTGTCACTGTACGATTTTCAATATCTTTTTCACCAACAACAATTTGATATGGAATCTTTTTAATTTGTGCTTCACGAACACGATACCCTAATTTTTCATTTCGAGCATCCAATTGTACACGCATATTCGCTTTTTGTAACAAAGAAACTACTTCATTGGCATAATCCAAGTGTTTTTCCACGTGAACTGGAATAACATCAAATTGCACTGGAGACAGCCACAATGGGAAATGCCCCGCAAAGTGTTCAATCAAAATTCCCATAAAACGTTCAATGGAACCATAAATAACACGATGAAGCATGATTGGTGTTTGTTTCTTTCCTTCACTATCAATATATGTGCATTCAAAACGCTGTGGTAAATTCATATCCAATTGAACAGTTCCACATTGCCAGTCTCTTCCTAAACTATCTTTAATGTGAATATCCAATTTTGGACCATAGAAAGCCCCATCCCCTGGATTAATAACATAGTCTTTTCCAGCATGAACACATGCATTCGCCAAAGCTTTTTCAGATTGTTCCCAGATTTCAAGGGATCCAATATATCCACTTTCAGGTCGAGTAGATAATTCCACTGTATAACTCAATCCAAAAACAGAATAAATACGATCAATCAACATTAATACTTTTTTAACTTCTTCTTCTAATTGATCTGGTGTAACAAAAATATGTGCGTCATCTTGTGTGAATGTACGTACTCTAAACAATCCATTTAATGCACCACTGGCTTCATGACGATGAACTTGTCCTAATTCGCCAATACGAAGCGGTAAATCTTTATAAGAATGCAAAGAATTATTATAAACCAGTAAAGCGCCTGGACAATTCATTGGCTTAATCGCAAAATCTCTTTCATCCACTTTTGTTGTATACATATTTTGTTGATAATGATCCCAATGCCCAGAAATTTCCCATAATTCACGAGAAGCAATAATTGGCGTTTTAATAAATTGATAGCCTTCTTTTGTGTGTTCCTGATACCAATATTGTTCCAAAATATTTCTAAAAATCATTCCATTTGGAAGCATAATTGGCATACCTGGCGCATATTCACTTAACATGAATAATTCCATTTCTTTTCCTAATTTTTTATGATCTCGTTTTTTTGCTTCTTCTAAAGCTTCTAAATGTGCTTCCAATTGTTCTTTTGTATCAAAACAAATTCCATATACACGTTGAAGCATCTTATTATTGGCATCACCTTTCCAATATGCACCTGAATGCTTCAATAATTTAAAGTTTTTGCACATTTTTACGGATTCAACATGAGGTCCACGACATAAATCTGTGAAATCGCCTTGGCTGTAACAAGAAATCGTTCCTTCTTCTAAACGATTGATCAAATCCACTTTATATTCATCGTCGCCAAACATTTCTAAGGCTTCTTCTTTTGAAATTTCTTTACGAACAATTCGTTTTCCATCTTTAGCGATTTTCTTCATTTCTTTTTCAATTTTCAATAAATCTTCATCTTTCAAAGATACATCACCTAAATCCATGTCATAATAAAAACCTTCAGCTACAACAGGTCCTACCCAGAATTTAGCGTTTGGATATAAATGACGAACTGCCTGAGCCATCATATGAGCACAAGAATGATTTAATACTGATAAGTGTTCATCTTCTAAAATATTGATTAATTCCATTTTTCATTCTCCTTTTCTATAAAAAAACGACAGACAATCAAAGGACGTCTGTCGTACGCGGTACCACCTTTGTTCTCCAATACGGAGCACTCAAATCTTTTAACGCAAGAATACGGCTCACTTTTTCAAGGGCAATTCAAAGGGAGTAAGCTTTAATTTTCGCAAAGAACTTTCACCAGCCGTTCTTCTCTCTACATTAAAAGATTAAAACCCATGTCCTCATCACAATTATTAATTTGATTATAAATCGATTTTTAAGACAAGTCAAATTAAAGTAATTCATAGAAACGAGAAGCCACATCACTGCTTCCAATGATTTGAATATTGTTTTCAACAATTAGATCTGTCACCTTATGTTCTTTACAAAAATCCACAATATTATAATTCGTATAACGAAAATCCATATAATATACTTTGTCGTAGTGATCCACTAAAAATGGGATGAAGCAATTTCCATAGGATTCCTTAATCACAACGCAACTTGTTCCATCTTCAATTTCAGGATTATCAATCATCGCAAAAGGCTTGTCCCCTGCCACATAACAATAATATCCACTTCCTTCATTCCAAGTTGATACATCCTGAATAACTTTCCAGGGAATCAAAGTACCCGTTCCATCATCATATACCATTTCATTCGTTGATTTAGGTGCATAAGCATAGACTGTATCGGGATTGGCTGCCATTTCAGGAAGTTGTAGTTCATTATAATATGTTCCTAAAAAAGGAGAAAACGTATAGGAAGGAAGTTCACTCAATTTTTCTGCTTTAAATCCTTTTAATTCACAAAAAGCTTTATAGGCATAATATGCACCTTGTTGAGTCCAGTGATGATCACTTCTAAAATATAGATATTCATCGTTATGTTTTTTCAAAGTATCATATATCTCAATGCCTTTCACTTTATTATAGGAATTAAAATAATATTCAATAGCTTGTCCTTGATTGGAACCACCTAATTTTGAACATGTTTCATCATCTAAAACAACGCCTGAATTATTGGGAATTAATAGAGAATATACATTGGTAATGCCTTCTAGTTTTTCAGCACCTTTTTCAAGAGCATCAATATATGTATCCGCTGCTTCTTGTGAAAAAGAATACCATCCATAGGCCGCTCCATCTTCAATATATAAACCCTGCATAATTTTATCTGTTACTTCTGCTTCCAATGTACTTTGATCTGGAATCACCGGATCTTTTTTTATCTTCTTTTCCTTAGAACCATCTGGAATATCATCTCCTTGTACAATATTTCCTACCATCATTTCACTAAACGAAATACCATATTTTTGTTGAAAAGAATGATTCATCGCAATAAAGGTATCCCTAGCCACATAGGTATCGGCATACCATGTAGATATATCTGAAAAATAGGATCCATCTAAAAATGTTTTCCATGTAAAAGATGGAAAAGATGTTAAGTCTCGTTTTTCAATTTCACTCGTTTTTGGTCTTAAAAACCATAGATTTCCAAGTAAAAAGCCAATGAAAAGAAAAAAGACAAAGATACTAATTGTCACAAAACGAAAAAGTTGTAAAATTTGCTTTTGTTTTTTTGTCCATTTTAGTTTTCTCATATTGACTCCTTTTAAAATTGAAAGTACAAGAACGGATTGTAACTGTTTCCAATCAATGCCAAGAATGATAAAAACAATAGAATTGGAATTAAAAACGTATTAAATATGTTATATGTATAAAAGAAAAATTGATTTCCTGTTTTTGATAGATTTTCAAAAATGATATGTAAAATTTTACCTAGATTCGTACAAGCAATCATTGAAAATAAAATCAAGAAAATATTGGCTTTAAGTTGCGTTGTCGCAACTAAATTCACAAAACCATGGCCATTCAATCCAATTAATCCCAATAAAACTGTTATTAATTCATTTAAATTTTCAAATCGGAAAATAGTCCACCCAACTACAACCACAAACAATGTATAAACATGATTCCATCCTTTTGGAATTCGATTTCGAATCACAAATTTTTCCAGTAATAAAAAACCTAAATAATAGAGTCCCCATAATATGTAATTCCAGCTGGCTCCATGCCAAAGACCTGTCAAAAACCAGACAACAGCCATATTTCGTATATATTTTTGTTTCGAAACACGATTTCCTCCTAATGGGATATAAACATAATCACGAAAAAATGTACTTAATGAAATATGCCATCGTCGCCAGAAATCTTGAATACTTGAAGCAATATATGGATAATTAAAGTTTTCTAAGTAATGGAATCCAACCATTCGTCCCATCCCAATTGCCATATCAGAATAAGCACTGAAATCCAGATAAATTTGAAGAGTATATAAAATAACACCAAGCCAGAGACCGAATGTAGATTGTGCATGTAAGTTTTCAATACCCGATGGTAATAGTGTATCTGCAATAGAGGCAATCGAATTGGCTAGTATGGCCTTTTTGGCTAAACCAATACTAAAGCGCCGAATTCCATAATAAACATCATTTATATTCACTTTTCTTTGATCTATTTCATGTGCAACCGTTTCATAGCGAACAATGGGTCCAGCAATGCATTGATGAAACAAAGAAGAATAGAGTAAAAGTTTAAAAAATACTGGTTGGGCTTTTACTTTGTTTTTATAAACGTCTACATCATATGAAATCAACTGGAAAGTATAGAAAGAAATTCCAATAGGAAGAACGATTCCAGGAATTTCTTTTGGAATGCCAAATAGAAATTGAATATTTCCCAAGATGAAACCTAGATATTTAAAAATACCTAACATACCTAGCATAAAAATTAAATCTAAAATTAAAAATAGTTTCTTATGTTTTGGTTTTCTTTCCATGCAAAGCGCAAAAAACCAGCTGACAAAAGTATCCCCTGTCAGTAACAACAAATAGCGTGGTCCACCCCATGCATAGAAGATTAACGAGAATATTAGTAAAACTATATTTCTGTGTTTAACTTGGAAGAAATAGATTATTAAATTTAAAAAAAGAAACACAAATAAAAATAATAAACTTGAAAATACCATATACACTCTCTCTTTATGTAAATATTGTACAATATAGTGTAATAAAAATGAAAAGAAGTTTGTCTAAAACAAACTTCTTTTCAAGAAAGGATACAATATTCAATTACTTAGAATACTTTAAAGCGTCTGGACCACTAGCCGAGCTGGAAATACGATACACGTTTTCTACACGGTATACGAAGATCTTGCCGTCACCAATATTTCCGGTATACAATGCTTTTTTGGCAGCCTTAACGACTTTTTCAACTGGAATTTCACTGACAACGACTTCTACCTTAATTTTTGGAAGTAATTCCATATTAACTTTGGCCCCACGATAGAATTGTTGTTGTCCCTTTTGAACTCCACAACCAGATACTTGTGTAACTGTCATTCCACCAATTCCAATGGCATCCAAAGAACGCTTTAGAGCATCAAATTTTTCGAGTTTTGTGATAATTTCGACTTTATTCATATCACCATACCCGGAATACACAGGAATCGCATCTTGTACATCTACAACTGGATTTAATTTTGATTCTTGTTCAAAATCAAAATCAATATCCGATAAATCGATTCCATCGTCTTCTAATAAACTAGTAATATCATTTGAAATAGAGAAACCAGCATAAGCAGATTCCAATCCGTGTTCTGTCGCATCCAATCCAATAATTTCTTCATGAGCTGAAACACGTAATCCAATTGTTTTATCAATAATTTTAAATGTGATATACATAGTAATGGCTGTCCAAGCCCCAATTGCCAGAATTCCTAAACATTGAATCAAGAAAAAATCAATTCCTCCACCATAGAACAATCCTAAAACTTCATATCCACTTGAATCTGTTCCACAAGCTAATAAACCAGTCATCAGTGTTCCTAAGATTCCATTGCACATATGAACGGCTACAGCTCCAACAGGATCATCAATTTTTAATTTATAATCTAATAGCCAGACACCAAAGATAACAACTAAACCAGAAGCAATTCCTTCAATCACAGCTCCCATCGCATTGATGTAATCACATCCAGCAGTGACACAAACTAAACCAGCTAAAGAAGCATTTAAACACATAGATACATCTGGTTTCCCATATTTGATCCATGTATAAACCATACATGTAACTGTTGCAACGGCTGGTGCAATAGTTGTTGTTGCAAAAATTGTAGATAATTGAATGGAATTAACAGCAGCGGCACCATTGAATCCATACCATCCAAACCAAAGAATGAAACATCCTAAAGCACCAATTGTAATATTATGACCTGGAATACCTCTTGGATTTCCTTCTTTATCAAATTTACCAATACGTGGTCCCAATAATTTTGCTCCAATCAAAGCAGTTAATCCACCAACAAAGTGAATAGCAGCACTTCCAGCAAAGTCATGGAAACCAATTTGGGCAAGCCATCCGCCACCCCAAATCCAGTGGGCTTCAATTGGATAAACAACCAAACTAATCACAAAACTATAGATACAATAAGAAATAAATTTAGTTCTTTCGGCCATAGCTCCTGAAACAATGGTTGCTGCTGTGGCACAGAATACTAAGTTAAATACTAAACTTGACCAATCTGTTCCGGTAAAATTGAACAATGGTGATTCACCCCATCCAATAAATCCGGCAACGTCTTGTCCACATAATAGACTATAACCTAAAATCAAAAATGCAACGGTTCCTAAACAAAAGTCCATTAAGTTTTTCATAATAATGTTTCCGGCATTCTTGGCTCTTGTAAAACCGGCTTCCACCATGGCAAATCCAGCTTGCATAAAGAAAACCAATGCGGCTCCAATTAGAAACCAGATTCCAAATACTTGACTCAAAATTTCTTCCATAAGATTCCTCTCCTTTTAATATAAAAAAAGAAGGAGCTCTGAACGTCTTTGTTCAAAGCTCCTTTGCTTTTTATGCTGAAAGTTTACATCGAACTTTTTTAATTGTCAACAACAAAATGTAAATTATTTTCAATTATTTTATGTAATCGTTTACATTATTTTTGTGTTACAATAACATTATGAAAATTATTATATCTCCCGCTAAACAAATGAAAGAAGTCGATATTCAAATGGATTGTACATCTCCTCTTTTTTTAGAAAAAACAAAGGAATTAGTGAAACATATTCAAAGCTTAGACTATCTTTCTTTAAAAAAAGTCTTGAAATGCAATGACAAATTGGCATCACAAGCTTATAATTTTTATCAACATTTTGAAAATCAATGTACATATCCAGCTTTAATGTGTTATTCCGGTATTCAATATCAATATATGCATTCCCAAATTTTTGAGGATACAGAAATCGAATATCTTCAAAATCATTTATATATTCTTTCCGGTTTATATGGTTTGCTAAAACCAAAAGATGGCATACATTTTTATCGCTTAGAAATGCAAGCCAAACTTCCTTTTTCTTTATACGAATTTTGGAAAGATGAAATTTCAAAAGCAATTGAGCAAGGCCCTGTTTTAAATTTAGCATCCGAAGAATATGCCAAAGTCATTCGAAAATATCGACAACTCGTTGATGTTCGTTTTGTGCAACTCGAAAATGGAAAATATATAGAAAAAGGTGTTTATGCCAAAATGGCAAGAGGTGCCATGGTTCGTTTTTGTGCTCAGAATCAATTAGAAAACATTTCTGAAATTATTTCTTTTGATGAATTTGGTTATTCTTATCAAAAAGAATTAAGTACAGAAAATTGTTACGTATTTCTAAAAGATTAGTTTTTATCTAAAATATCTTGTGTATATCTACTTCTAGTACCATTCATATATTACATTTTCCAAAATAAAATTCATAGAATATACTCATTCTAATGAAAAATAGTTACCGATTTTTTCTAACAATTATTTTTCATTTAAAACATTTTGAACATATTCAACACTTTGATTGACCATTTGCGCTATGAATTCTATATCTTGTGATTTTTCATACATTGTTTTAATAACATTTTTTATTCCAATTTCAATCCCTTCTATTCTACCTTCCAACCTGGCATTTTCGACTTTCTGGGCACGATCCATTTCATATCTTTCTTCTTCTAATTTCTTCAGCCATTCCTTTTCATTTTGACTGATATTATTTGCACATTCCATCATATAGAATATCCCCTTTTCTCTTTGTTTGATCA
>NZ_JBJEEY010000146.1:0-5860 GCF_051873555.1 Floccifex sp.
GATTAGCGCAATTTTTTTTATTTTAGGGTTATTTACTCGTTACAGCCCCTTTTTTAGCTTTCATTGATATAAAAAGCCAATGCATATTTAAATAATTCATCAGCACAATCTAATTCACTATGCAATAATGACTTTATTTTTTGAATACGATAATTAACTGTATTTCGATGTGTATATAATTCCTGGGCAATGAGTTGAATAGAGCCATTGAATTTAAGAAAAAATTTAAAAGTCAATAATAACTGTGAATTATGTTTTTCGTCGTATTCAATCAATGGATTCAGACAATCCTGATAATATTGATCCAATATATCCTGATCCTCGATTGAAAATAAAATCTGGTACATACCAATATCTTTAAAACAAGCAATGTCTTGATGAAACGTTTGTGCATAGCGAAGACTGGCTTTAGCTCGTTTATAATTCTTAGGAAGAGAATGTAAATCATTGAGTTTACTGCCTAATCCAATATAAATTTGTAAACCATCTAATTTTCTTTTTGCGGTAAGAATCATTTTTTCGCACAAAGAAATCAATTGATTTTCCAAAAATGAATTTGTGATTAATACTAAACTATCTTCATACCAGAAAAATAAATATTTACATTGTATGTCGCCGAAAAAATAACGAATACGAGCCATGGCCCTTTGTTTTTCGATATCACTTTGAGGCAAATGTTGAAAAGAAATCAAAGTCACTTGAAAATCGGATTGCGTATCAAAGTGTAACATCAATTCATCTCGATATTGTTCCAGTTTAGTTTCATCACGAAAACCTTTCATAAAATACTGTGCAATTTTCTGATCATCCATGACAGCTTGTTGACAACGAATACTGATGTCTTTAATAAAAATATTGACATTGACTTCCCATGGAATCGTAATTAAAGGAAAATTTTTAGCATCGCAATAATCAATAATAGAAGTCGGAATTTTATTGATATATTTTCCCGTATTAATTATTAATCCTACACAATTTCTTTTGATTAATTTTGTGACACAATCCAATAATGCTTTTTCGTCTTGAAAACCTAGTCCAAGTGTTAAAGCTAAATCATTGGACCATAGAAATTGAATGATGGTAGGGTCTTCTACAATATGGACCCATCCAATAATATTGGAACAGCCTTCTTTTCCGGCAATGCATGTCATTTTATATTGATCGCCGACTTGTAACATAATATCGTTTAATGAAATCATAGTATCACCTTCTATAGTTTATCATCAATTGCTCATGAATTGTGAACATTTTTATGTTTTTTAATGAATAAAATAAGAATGTAATGAAATGAAAATGTTTTATGAAAATTTTCATTCTATTTTATTGTGCAAAATGCACAAAATGAATCAAAATAATTGGGCTTTTAAGCCATTTTAAAAGTTATTAATTGGTTATATAATACAATCACAAGAGAGATAAGAGCGAGGAGGTACTGTTTATGATTTACGGTAATGTTTATTTTCAATTATATGATATGGAAAAAAGTTGTCCACAATGGTATAAATCTGAACGTTATAGCTTCTGTGATTCAGGAAAAATCAATAAATTATACCGTCTTTTTTCAAAAAAATATAGATAATAACAAAAAAAGAGCTTAAAAACTCTTTTTTTTGTTTTTGTTTTATAAACAAAACAAAAATATAATGATATATCAAATCTTTTCATATAAAAAATATCTATTTTGTTTTATAATAATAAAGAGCGGAGGATAAACAAAATGGCAATTATCAAATTAAATCCAGCCTTTAAAGATTATTTATGGGGTGGAACAAAGTTAAAAGAAAACTTTGGAAAGAAAACAGACTTAGACATTGTAGCAGAAAGCTGGGAATTATCTGTACATCCAGATGGACCTAGTATTGTAGCCAGTGGCCAAATGGCTGGAAAGACTTTCCCTGAATATTTAGAAAAAGCTGGAAAAGCAGTTTGGGGAACAAAAGGGAATGCGTTTGAAAATTTTCCGATTTTAATTAAATTCATTGATGCGAAGGGTTCTTTATCCATTCAGGTGCATCCAGATAATGAATATGCACAAAGAGTGGAACACGAATTTGGAAAAACGGAAATGTGGTATATCTTGGACTGTGAACCGGGTGCTTTCTTATATTATGGAGTGAATCGAGAAGTATCAAAAGAAGAATTTGAAGCTAAAATTTATGATAATACGGTATTGGATGTATTGAAAAAAGTGCCTGTTCATAAAGGTGATGTATTCTTTATTCCTTCTGGTACGATTCATGCTATTGGAGAAGGCATTCAAATTTGTGAAATCCAGCAAAATTCCAATTCAACATATCGTGTATATGATTTTGGACGTGTTGGAAAAGACGGGAAACCAAGAGAATTGCATATTCAAAAAGCATTAGATGTTTCTAAATTAACACCTTCTGAAAGTGATTTCAAACCATGTGGTCCAACAACAATCAAAGACGATGCCAAAGCGACAATGATGGCAACTTGTCATGAATTCACAACTTATGTTACAGAACTCGATGGTTCTGTGACTTGGAATGTGGATGAAGAAAGTTTTGGTTCTGTCATTGTATTAGATGGTTCTTTATCCATTGAAGCAAATGGAGAAAAAGTAGAATTGGAAAAAGGGCAAACAGCTTTCATTGATGCCAATACAGGAAATACAACAATCACTGGTAAAGCACAATTTATTTATGCTAGAGTTTAAAAGATGGATTTTTCCATCTTTTTTCTGTGGATATTATGTTTCAAGATGATTTATTAAAGTGGTATGAACAAAATGCTCGGACTTTGCCCTTCCGGCAACAAAAAGATGCCTATGGCATCTGGATTAGTGAAATCATGGCACAACAAACACGTATTGAAGCCATGCTTCCGTATTATAATCGTTTCATACTGGAATTACCCAATATCGAAGCTTTATCAAAATGCGACGATGAAAAACTCATTAAATTGTGGCAGGGACTGGGATATTATTCCAGGGCTCGCAATTTAAAGAAATGTGCTTTATATTGTATGGAACAATACAATGGTCATTTACCTCAAACCAAAGAAGAACTCATGAAATGCCCGGGAATTGGTCCATATACAGCAGGAGCTATTGCTTCTATTGCCTTTGATCAAAGAGTCAGTGCTATAGATGGAAATGTACTTCGTGTGTTTTCTCGTTTATATGGAATTGATGAAGTATTGAATTCTAAAATAAAAAAGAAAATTGAAAAATTAGTGGATGTTTCTTTACCTGATTCTTCTAAAATCAGTCATTATAATCAAGCTTTAATGGAATTAGGGGCTTTAATTTGTATTCCAAAACATCCTAGATGTGATATGTGTCCGATTCAAATGGATTGTATAGCTTATAAAAAAGGAATTCAAAATCAATTGCCACTTTTACCTGAAAAAAAGAAAAGACGCATTGAACAAAAAACCATTTTTATTTATGTTTATCAAGATAAAATTCATTTAAAGAAACGAGAAGAAAAAGGTTTATTAGCGGGTTTATATGGATTTGATGAAGAAAAGAAAGATTGTCTTTGTCAAATTCCTTTACAAGATTATATTCATATTTTTTCCCATGTTGAATGGCATATGAAAGCTTTTGTTTGTTTAGTAGAAAAAGAAGGTGATTCTTTTTATTCGATTGAAGACATTGAAAAATATTATGCCATTCCTTCTGCTTTTGAGCCTTTTTATAATCAAGTAAAAAATATGATAAAAGGAGAAGTATTATGAGAGTGTATATTGTTCGACATGGACAAACGATTTTCAATGAGAAAAAAAGAATACAAGGCTGGTGTGATTCGCCTTTGACGTCTTTAGGTATTCAACAAGCCAAAGATACACATGAAAAATTAAAGGATATTGATTTTGAATGGGCGTATTCTTCGACTTCTGAACGAGCAATGGATACTTTGGATTTGATTATTGGTCAAAGAAATATTCATAAAAGTCATAGAAAAGATTTAAAAGAAATTCATTTTGGTCAATTTGAAGGTGAAAGAGAACAATATGTGTTTCAGGAATTAAAATTGAATAGAGAGGATTTACCTCAATATGGAGGCGAAAGCCCAATACAGGCTGTAACACGTGTTGAAAATGCTTTATTTGAAATGTCAAAGAAACATGATGGTAATGTTTTAGTGGTTTGTCATGGAGGTATTATGGCTAATTTATTAAGAAGACATGCACCTTATATGATTGATCAATTAGGTGTGCCAATGCCAAATTGTACAGTTCTTGTCTTTGATGTTTTAGATTCTATTTCTTATGTGACAAATTTATAAGAACTTTGATATAATACAAGACATGGACGAATTTAAAAGAGGAATGAAAAATGGCATTCCCATTGGTTTAGGCTACTTTGCAGTGGCTTTTACTTTGGGAATTATGGCTAAAAATATTGGTTTAAGCCCGATTCAAGGCTTTATCACATCGGCTTTGATTAATGCATCGGCTGGAGAATATGCTTGTTTTATGATGATTGCTTCGAATGGAACTTTTTGGCAAATGGTGATGATGACTATTGTTTCTAATGCCCGCTATTTTTTGATGAGTTTTTCTCTTTCTCAAAAAATAGAAGAAAACACATCGACAATACATCGTTTACTTATCGGCTTTGATGTAACCGATGAATTATTTGGCTTAGCTATCGGACAAGAAGGAAAAGTGAAGCCATGGTTTTTATATGGCGCTTATGCAGTTGCGATTCCATGCTGGGCATCAGGAACGGCTTTAGGCATCGTTGCTGGGAATACATTAAGTGCATCCATTGTATCGGCTTTAAGTGTAGCCCTTTATGGTATGTTTCTTGCAGTGATTATTCCAGCAGCCAAAAAAGATAAAGTCGTTTTTGCATTGGTTTTGATTAGCTTTATATTGAGTTATATTTGTAAAGATATTCCTATATCATCGGGAACAAAAACCATTCTATTAACGATTTTGATTTCATTGATTGCAGCCATTGTCTGTCCAAGGAGGGATCTCGATGCATAATCCAATGATATATGTAGCCATTATGGCCATCGTGACATATTTAATCCGGGTTTTACCTTTGACACTGGTTCGAAAACCCATTAAAAATGTAACCATTCGATCCTTTCTATATTATGTTCCCTATGTAACATTAGCCGTAATGACTTTTCCGGCTATTTTAGAAGCTACACAATTACCCATAGCAGCAGCCATTGCACTAGTTGTGGGAATTGGATTGGCCTGGTGTAATGTGAGTTTATTTCAAGTATCTATGGCATGTTGTTTTGTTGTTTTTATTATTGAATGGATAGTATTGTGAGGTAAATATGAAAAGAGAAGATGTACAAATTGAGAGTTTTACACTCGATCATACTAAAGTCAAAGCCCCTTATGTTCGTTTAATTAGTCAGGAAAAAGGACCTAAAGGAGATATTGTTTCAAATTATGATATTCGTTTAACACAACCCAATGAAATGTTTATTCCTACAGCGGGTATGCATACATTGGAACATTTATTAGCTTTAACACTGAGACCTCGATTGGAAGGCTATTTAGATTGTTCACCTTTTGGATGTCGAACAGGTTTTCATTTATTAACGTTTTCTTCTCATTCTTCTCATGAAGTAGCTTTGGCTTTAAAATCGGCTTTGGAAGAGATTGTTAATGATATTGAGTGGGAAGATGTACCGGGAACAAAAGAAAAAGAATGCGGAAATTATCGAGATCATAGTTTGTTTTGTGCAAAAGAATATGCTAAGCGTGTATTACAACAAGGTATCAGCGATGATCCGTATGTTCGTCATATTGTTTGAGCGAAAAATTCGCTCTTTTTTTATATAAAACCTTGAAACAATAGGGTATCGTTAACTTCTTATAAATTTTATACATCTATGGAAAACAAAAAATAAAAAGTCCT
>NZ_JBJEEY010000147.1:0-5684 GCF_051873555.1 Floccifex sp.
AAACAAATGAAAGCAACAATGATTACAATGTGTTCGGTATTAGGATGTGCAAAAGTTATGGGATATGCAGGAATGATTGCAGCCATTGCGAATTTTGCCATCGGTGTGACTGGTCCATTCTATCCAATTGTAGCTCCATGGATTGGTGCATTGGGATGCTTTGTGACAGGGTCTGGAACAAGTTCTGGTGTTTTCTTTGGAGCCGTACAAATGAGTGCAGCACAGGCTTTAGGTGCAAATACATATTGGATTGTGGCTTTGAATTCAATGGGCGTAGCTGCTGGAAAAATGTTATCACCTCAATCCATTGCGATTGCTTTGAGTTCTGTACAAAAAGAAGGGCAAGATTCCAAGTTATTGGGAAAGATTCTTCCATATGGTGTTTTATTCTTAGTTTTAATGTCCATCTATGCTTTTATTGGTGCTAGGATTCTATAAAAATACAAAAGCCAGAGACTTTGTTGCCTCTGGTTTTTTTATACAAAAAAACTGCTACGAATGATTCGTAACAGTAAATGTATTTTATACTAAAGAATTACGACCGTAAGCTTTTTCCCAGTCTTTTGAGAATGTATCAACTGCACTTTCTGTTGCAGGATGATCAATCAAATTGAACGCAACATCTGTTGGAATTGTTACACTTTGAATACCCGCTTTAAATAATTCATGAACTTGGCGTGTGTTCTTAAAGCTGGCTGCTACAACTTCTGTAGACAAGTTATTTAAACGTAACATATCCAATAAATCTTTTACTTGTCCAATTCCATCTCCATAATTTTCCATTCGATTAACATATGGTGCTAAATAATCAGCTCCATTTAAAGCAGCCATGAAAGCCTGATTTGCTGTATAAATAGCTGTTGCCAATGTTTTGATTCCTAATTTTTTACATTCTTTGATTGCTTTTAATCCTTCATGTGTTACTGGAATCTTAACAACCATATTCTTTTCTCTTAAAGAATTAATGTATTTAGCTTCTTCCATAATTCCTTCAAAATCTGTTTTAATAACTTGAATAAACAACAATTGATCTGGACTTAAAAGATTAATCAAATCTTGAATTACATCTTCTGATGGACGATTTGATTTTGTGATAATTGTTGGATTTGTTGTTACCCCGGCTACATTCAATAATTCGTTTAGTTCTTTAATTTTTTTGATATCTGATGAGTCAATTACTAATTTCATTTTAGTTCCTCCTAAATGCATCTAAAATATATCATATAGATCATTTAAAAACAATAGTTTTTTATCATTATTTATTATTTTTTATTGTTTATCTTCAAAACAATAAAAAAAGCGATTATAATCGCTTCTCAAATCCACCTGTAATACTTGAACCCTCGTTTAATATCACAAACGCATGTGGATCAACTTCTTCAATAATCTTTTTTAAACGACGAATTTCATATTTATTTAGACAAGTTACCAATACAAATAAATCCGTATCCGTATAAGCACCTTTTCCATTCCAATATGTGACCCCTCGTCCTGTTCGTTCCATGATTTCATTTTTTAAGGTTTCTTCTTTTGTGAAAATCGTTGCTGCAATATTGATATTTTGATAATGAATGCGATCACAAACAAAATACATGACAGCTACATAAATAATAGAATATAAGCTACTTTCCAGGCTCCATTCAAATGCACAGAAAGAAAATAGAATAACATTTAATAAAATCGATAACTTTCCTACCGAAAAATCTGGACGTGTTTTTGAAAAATAAACACCTAAAATATCCATTCCCCCAGCACATCCACTGCTTCTTAAACAAAAGCCGATTCCAATACCACCTAAAATAGCTCCAATCAAACAATTTGACAACAAATCTTCCATAATGGGTATTTGTGTTTTTGGTAGTATTGAAAGTGTTAAGGTTTGTACAATAATGCTTATAATTGTTTTTACACAAAATCTTTTTGAAATTGTTCGAATAGCCAAAATAAATAATGGAACATTCAAAAGTGCATTGACAATTCCAGTTAAATCAAAGGTTGCAGAATGTGGAATAAAGTAATCAAATAATTGTGCAATTCCTACAATTCCTCCGGAATTAATATTATTAGGTGTAACAAACATATTAATGCTTAAAGCAAATAATGCACTTCCAAAAATCAACTGCATATATTTTATCGTTTCATTTTTTTCCATATAAATAAGTTCCTTCCATGAATCGAAGTCCTTTTGGTATTTTATTTTTAATTGTCATTCCATCGCTTTTGCCAAAACCAAAAGGATATCCTTCGTAACTTAAAGCCGTAAATCCTTTTTCACATGGATAAGATATACTCAATCCATGCATAAAAGCATTCATCAAATCAAAAGATACATCCACTACTTTTTTTAAACGAGAAATGTCTTCGTTCATATAAAAGGCATGTGACGGTTCAAATCGATTTTTTAACACCGTACCACAAAATAGACCTTGACGTAATAGTTTTATTTTTTTAAAGTCGATAAATTCTCGATCCATGGCATATACATTTCCATTCATAATGTAGTAATGAGAATACAATTCATTTAATTGTTCTTTCAAAAAAGTCATTGTGATTTTATCAACTTTTTGATTCTTTAAAACAGGTAAATTTCTTTTTTCACCTTGCGTTTTCACAATTTTGGCAATAAAATGACCTTCTCCTTGGTCCATTGGAAAAACACGACGAACATAACTTTCTTGTATGCCTTCTGTTTTAAGTCCACTTCGCCCATAAGAAGAATGAATATCAACCAATTCACAATCCGGATATTCCTTTAAAAACCAGGCAATCACGTCTTCGTTTTCTTCTTTAGCATAGGTACATGTAGAATAAACTAAGATACCATCTTTTTTAAGGGCTTTATAAGCTTGTCTTAAAATATCTTTTTGACGCTTGGCACAATATAAAATATTTTCATAAGACCATTCTTGCCTAGCTAAATTATGTTTTTTCATCATGCCTTCTCCTGAACAAGGCGCATCCACCACAATCTTATCAAAACAAGAAGGAAATGTTGTACATATTTTTTCAGGTGTCGTGTTGGTTATAGCCATATTCACCATACCCATTCTTTCCATATTCGATAAAAGAATTTGTACACGTTTAGAATCAATTTCATTGGAAACTAAAAAACCATTTTTTAATTTTGCGGCAATTTGGCTGCTTTTCCCTCCTGGAGCCGCACATAAATCCAGAACGACATCATCTTCTTTTATATCTAATGCTTCTACCACAGCCATTGCACTGGGTTCCTGTAGATAATATAAACCACAAATATGATATGGATGATTGCCTAAATTTTTAGATATATAAAATCCATTATCACAAAATGGTGTGATCTGTTCAATATCTGAAAACGATTGAATAAATTTTTCTTTACTGATTTTTTTAGTATTCACACGAAGTCCCTGATACATCTTTCGATTCAATGAAAGCATAAAAGCTTCCATTTCATCTGGTATATACGATTCCATTCGTTTATAAAATAAATCCATAATTACCCCCAAATCGTTTCTGGACGAATACGACAGGCATATTGCGAACACGTGGCTGCCTGATCCCATCCTGTTTGAAAAGAAAAATCGGCTCCTTGTTGAAAATAAGAAACAATTTCTTCCAAAGAACATTTTATTTCAAATACTTCAATATGACAATGTGGACCTGAAGAATTTCCACTATTTCCACTTAATGCTATCACATCATTTTGATGAACTTCTTGTCCTGGATATACAAACAATTGACTTGATAAATGCGCAAATGTGATGCCATACAACTGATTTTGAACAGACACCACCAAACAAATTGTGTTTCCTCCGCCAAAGGGCCAGCCACACCAGTTTCCTAAATATCCATTATTGTCTTCCACTGGTGCATCGGCATATAACACTAAACCATTGGCAGGTGCATAAATATTGGAATATAAGTCACAGCCAATATCCAATCCCAAATGAAGATTTCCATCCGGGTAAGCCCATGTTCCTGCACTGATATTTCCAGTGGGAATGGGATGAACAAAAGAAGAACTTGTTTGTGAAATCGAGATATTGTCAATAAAACAAGCTTGGATGGATTCTTTATTTTGGATATAGAATGCACCAAAAACTGGTAGATGATCTTGTCCTTGAATGATTTTATAGGGGCTATAGTTTCCTTCGTTGTTCATATGGAATTCAATTTGATTTCGTATTTCATTTTGTTTCTGGTAAATAAATTGAATTTGTTCATTGATTTCTTTGATTTGTTGTTTAGCGAAATCTATATTTGATAAAAGTTTTTCATTTTTTGTCCAATGAAAAGTATCCAATAAACCACATAAAACAGCTTGCTGATGTTGCTTGGACTCTTGAAGAAGCATTTCTAATTGATGATATTGATGAGATTGTAAAATAAAAGATTGTTCATATGGAAATGAAATAGAACACAAAAAAAGACAAACACTTAAAATGCATGAATTCATATACACTCTTTCTACTGTCTGTCTAAATTTATTTTATCAAATATTTTTGGAATGTAAAACATCTAGATTCAAAATCAGCAATGCCATGCATCCAGTACATAGATTGAGAATGGTGACATCCATAGTTCCATGAATTAAAATCACAAGAAGAAAGGCAATGCCCATCGCAAAATATTCTGGATGTTCTTTCCATTTATGAATATAAAGAAAGTCTTTAAATATGCATATACAACAAATAAGAACAAGAATTGTACCTGCAATTCCATAAGAAACAAAGGAATCCAAATAAATATTATGAGCATGTGGTGCAACGTGTCCGTTATATAACACATGGGCCACACTATATCCAAATGGTCCCAATCCAAATAATGGATGATGTTGAATGGAAGTCCATGCACAACTCCATATCTTGAACCGACTTCCCACCGTACTAATATCCGATAGTCTAGGAATAATGTCTGGTTTTATATAAATGGCAACACAAGCTAAAAGGATACAAACAATCGAAGTCCAGGCCCATTTCTTTTCTTTGGACAAAAACAAGAAAGCAGGTACCATAATCACAAACGGAAGAAAAGCAGCTCGACATCCTGTAAAATAAATCATGGCTAAATTAAATATTCCAATTAAAACGTATTTGATTTTATGTTTCCATTGTTTGCATTGAACAAAGCGTACCATGCAACAAATAATCAAAAACTCTAATACCATGGCATAATAATTCGCATTTAAAAATGTAGCTGATATTCTTCTTTTTGGTGAATTAAATAAATGAAAATCAAAAAAAGAATAGCCCATCATATTGGATATTGTCTTAAATTGAAATAATCCAATGATATTGATAAAGAAAGAACAATAGATCATCATTTCCAGGATGATTTTAAATAATTCATGGTTTAAATGTTTTCGAACATAGGCTATATATAAAAACACAAATACAAATCCAATTGAAATCAGAATTCCATATATATTTTGATAGAAACAAGAAACAAAAAAAGATAAGATACTAAATGGATATAAGAAACGATATCCAGGTTGTGCAAATACATCTTCTTTTAATTCTTTTTTGTATATCGCATAAAATACCAATCCAATAATGGATATACCATGAATAAATGGATTTACAAATAATAAAAAGAAACTCAATAAAATACATTTTTCATCAAAATCTAAGTTTTGTATAGCTTTCAACATAAAAAACTGTTATGAAGTGACCTTTGTCAAGACGCAAATACACTCATTTTTATAT
>NZ_JBJEEY010000148.1:0-5647 GCF_051873555.1 Floccifex sp.
CACCTGCTTTGCACGCAGGGGGTCAGGAGTTCGATCCTCCTACGCTCCACCATTTCATCGATAAGTTCACGAAAGTGGACTTTTTTTTGTGAATTGTGTTAAATTGTCAAATTTGACAGATTTGATGCATATAATGTTATAATATAAAACGAGGTGGAAAAATGCTCCTGTTTATTAAATGTTTACCAAGAATGTTTAAAATGGCCAATCAAGATATACTACGCCATTTTTCACTTACATTTTCATCTATATTGTCCATTGCGATTGCTTTATTTATTGCGATGGTCATGGGTTTATTTGCGATGAATATTAGTTATATGACACAAGGACTTGAAGAAGAATTTATTATCCAGGTGTCTTTAAAACCAGGAATATCACAAGAAAATATTGATTCTTTATCGTCTTCTATAGAAAACTTGGAAGAAGTGGATTTTATTGAATTTTCCAGTAAAGACGATGAATTAAATCAATTAATTGAAGAAAGTGGCGATATTTTTTCGCAATATAAAGAATCCAATCCATTATATGACGTATTGATTGTTCATTTAAATAATAGTGAATCCCTGGAAAAAATCAGTTCTAAAATTGAAAAAATGAATGATGTTGTAAAAGTTAATTATGGAGGTTCTCTTGTCTTAACTTTAATTTCATTGATGGCTGTAATTCGAAAGTGGGGCTATGTATTTGTAGTCATTATGGCTTTATTAGCCATTTATTTAATTCGAACAACTATTAAATTAGCCATTCAAACACGAAAAGACGAAATTATGATTATGCGAAATGTCGGGGCTATGAACTGGTATATTACATTTCCATTTATGTTAGAAGGCATGATCTTTGGTTTTTTTGGAGCCCTGATTCCTATTTTAATCTGTATCTTAGGCTATCATTTCCTTTATCAAAAACTCAACGGGATTTTAATGAGCCAAGTGCTGAAATTACTTCCTCCTTTTCCAGGAACAATCTATATTTCTCTTGCCTTATTGATTGTGGGACTAGTTGTTGGAATGATTGGAAGTGGATTGGCAGCTAGAAAGTATTTGAGGTGGACGCGATGACAAAAAAAATATTAACGATTCTTTCTTGTATGTCTTTACTCTTTTGTATACCCATAAAAGCACAAGACGTGGATTATTCGGATGAAGACTATTGGTATTCCACTTGTTCAAAAGCACAGACAACTCAGGAAGGCATGAATGCTTGTCTTGGTTTTCAAAATTATCTGGATGAACAATTTGAGCAACTAAAAAAAGAAATGGAATCTTATAAAGATGACTTAGATTCTTTGCAATCGAATTCCAGTCGAATTGAAGAATTAGTGGAGAAACAAAAGAAGTTATCGGATGCGTTAGATAAACAAGTACAAAGTATGGAAGCACAAATTGAAGCGGTTGAACAAGAAATTCAATCGATTCAAGAAGAAATTGAAACCAAACAAAAAGAAATCGACAAATGGGAAGACCAAATTGAACAAAGAATGATTCAGGAACAAGCTAATACTGGAACCAATATCTTAATTGATTTGATTATGGGTGCATCAAGTTTAAATGATATGTTCCGTCGTTTCAATGGAATTGAAAGAATCACGGCAAGTGATCAAGACCAGATTGAGCAATTAGGTGAATTGAAAAAAGAACTTGAATTGCAAAAACAAGAACAAGAGCGTTTATCTGAGCAAATGGAAGAACAAAAACAACGCATTGAAGAAGAAAAGACATATGTTGTGCAACTACAGGATTCTTATGATCAATTAGCGGAACAATATCATAAAGTAGAAGCCGATCTTCGTCAGAAAATGCAAGAAGAAGCCGAAAGGGCAAATAATATTCCAAGCTATGGTGTGATTTCTCCAAGTGATGATGTAACGATTGAAAAAGTCAGTGGCTTTATTTCACCTATTTCAGGTGGAGGAAAATCAGCTGGTACATGGGCCTATCCAGGTGGTGGTCTTCACTTAGGATTGGACTGGGCTGTCAGCATTGGAACTGCTGTTGTAGCACCTGCCAGTGGCATTATCATTTATGCTTCCAATCCAGCACCAACAAATGGAGGCTATCTGGGAAACTGGGCTGGATGGCCATATGGAGGCGGAAATACCATTGAAATGTTATGCGATGTCAATGGAACCTTATATGCTATTTCCTTTGCGCATTTAGCGCAGGAAGGTTTTGCGGTTAGTGCCGGACAAACAGTGAGTCAAGGACAAGTCATTGCTTTAACAGGAAATTCTGGAAACTCATCAGGACCTCATTGTCATATTGAAGTGATCAATTTAGGAAATATGAGTGTATCAGAAGCCATAGCGCGTTTCTCTCAAACAGCAGACTTTGCTTTTGGCACAGGATGGAATTCAACCGCAACAGCATGCGAAGCAGGAAAAGCTGCGCCATGTCGTGAACGACCTGAAAAATTTTTCTAGGAGGGGCTTATGATTGAATTAAAACAAGTCGATAAATCCTATCCCAATGGTGTCCATGCACTCAATCAAGTTTCTTTGAAAATCAATGATGGAGAATTTGTGTATGTAATTGGAGCCACAGGAAGTGGAAAAAGTACAATGATTAAACTACTCAATGGAGAAGAAATCCCGGACAGTGGACAAATCCTTGTCAATGGTGTAGATGTCGGAGCTTTAAAACATCGTAAAGTTCCTCAATATCGACGCCAAATTGGATGTATTTTCCAAGACTATCGTTTGCTTCCAACATTGACAGTCTATGAAAATATTGCGTTTGCTTTGGAAGTTGTAGGAATGCCAAAGAAAAAAATTCGAAAACGAGTTCGAGAAGTATTGGAATTGGTTGATTTACAGGAAAAAGCCAAGTCCTATCCCGATGAATTATCGGGAGGTCAGCAACAACGTGTAACGATTGGACGTGCCATTGCCAATAATCCAAAATTATTAATTGCGGATGAACCAACTGGAAACTTAGACCCGGAAAAGAGTTTTGAAATCATTGAATTACTGGAAAAAATAAATCAAAGCATCAATGCCACCATTGTTATGGTAACGCATGACAGTGTATTAGTGGAACGATATAAAAAGCGTACAATTGTTTTAGACAATGGCTATATTGTCCATGATTCTTCACAAGGTGGATATAAAAGCATATGAAATGGTTGTATTTATTTTTATATGAAATTAAACACGCTCTTATCAAAATCAGACGACACGGCATACTTTGTTTATCCAGTGCCATGGCCGTCTTTGTCTCTGTGTTTTTAGTTTCAATTTGTTTGATTGTAGGACTCCATGTGGATTCTTTTTCACATAATATTGAATCTGATGTACGCATTCATGTTGTCCTGCAAACCGATATTGATCAAAGCCAAATAGAAGAAATACAAAACCAGATTCAGGCTATTTCCAATGTAGATACCATCGAATTTTCCAGTAAAGACGAAGAACTGGAATTGATGATTCAAGAAAAAGGCGAAGCCTTTGAATTATATCGAGGTGAAAATAATCCCTTGGCAAATGCCTTTTTTGTGACTGTAAAAGATGGATCACAAATTGAAAAAACAGCACAAGAAATAGAAAACATGGAAGTCGTTTCTTCTTGTGTTTATGGTGGAAGTTCCGTCACGCAGTTAATGGAAATGCTTCAAAAAATTCGTAAAGTAGGGTATGGAACCGCTATTTTATTGATTTTTTTAAGTATATATCTTATCTACAATACGATTCGAACAACCATTTATTCTCAACAATCCGAAATTGCGATTATGCGAACAGTCGGTGCTACACAATCGTTTATAAAAATTCCATTTGAACTTCAAGGAATTTTTATTGGATTACTTGGATCTGGGCTTACATATTTTCTTATTTATTTTGGATATCAGAAAGTCTATGAAATCTTAGATGGAAATTTATTTATTCGTTTATTGTCTTTAATTAAACCAGGGGATTTATATCACCAAATTGGCTGGATTATTCTTTTATTGGGAATTGGAATTGGCTGGTTAGCCAGCTCAATGGCGGTATCAAAATATGTTCGAAAAAATCGCTAAGCACGCATCTACGCTTATTGTTTGTTTACTATGTTTTGGATTGGGAATCAGTATTCCTGTTACCATTCAATCCATTGAAAACAACGATGAATTGGAAAAATTTAATTCCATTTATAAAATATTAAAAGAAAAATGGTATTATTCTGATTCCTATGAAAATATCGATGAAACCTTGATCGAACAAGCCATTTCAGGCATGGTGGACTTTGATAAAGACGCCCATACCAATTATTTTAGTTTAGAACAAGCCCAGAAATTTAGTAGTTCTTTAGAAGGAAGCAATGTAGGAATTGGAATTTCATTATATTTGGATGAAAACAATAATATTGTTTGTGATCATATTTTTATGGATTCACCAGCTCAAAAAGCCAAACTAAAAAAAGGCGATATTATTACAAAAGTAGATGATTTAATTTGTTCCAATGAAGATTATCAAGACGTGATTTCTTATATTAAAGACAGTGAAAACAAAGAAATCAAAATTGAATATATTCGAAATGAAAAAACATATACAACAAATATTATTCCTTGCAGCTATGACTCTACAGTGGTTTGTGAAGTCTATAATGACATTGGCTACGTTATATTAAATAGTTTTTCCGAAAGCTCAGCTAAGACATTTCATTCGGCTTTATCTTCGTTACAGAAAAAAGGAATAAAGAAACTTGTATTGGATTTACGAGACGATACAGGTGGATATTTGACTTCGGTTTTAGACATTGCTTCTTGTCTATTACCAGAAAATACACCGGTTTTCATTGAAAAACAAAAAAATGAAACTACAACGAAAATGACAAGTGATGCATACGAAACCATTGAAATGGATCAGATTGTAGTTCTTCAAAACGAAAACACAGCCAGTGCGGCAGAAGTCTTAATAGGGGCTTTAAAAGAAAATCTGGAATCGAAAGTGACTTTAATCGGAACAACAACTTATGGAAAAGGAAGTGAACAAGTCAGTGTGCCTTTTAGTGATGGAACATCTTTAAAATATACCATTGCTAAATGGGAAACACCAAGTGGAAAAAGCATTGATGGCACTGGCTTTGAAGCGGATATAGAAGTCAATAAACCAGAAGTGCTTCAAGTTACATATAAAGAAATGAAAGATGATGAAGTTATTGAAAGAGATAGTGTAAACTACAATGCCAAGGCTTTACAAGTGTATCTGGATTTTTTGGGGTATTCAGTTGATCGAAAAGATGAATATTTTAGTATACAAAGTTCAGACGCTTTAAAACAATATCAAAGTGATCATGGATTAGAAGTAAGTGGAAACTGTGATTTTAATACTTTTCAAATGATTTCAAATCAAGTTTCTATTCAAATTCATAAAGAACAGTTGGATCCACAATTGGATTGTGCTTTTCAACAATTAACATAGCGCAGGCTATGTTTTTTTTGTTTTAGGGTCTTCTCAAAAATGGTCAATGGCTATAATATGGTATTAACCAAAGCGGTTAATGGAGATTATATGAACGAAAAATTTTATTCTCTTCCCATTGAGAAACAAAAAACTATTCTAAATGCAGGCTATCGTATTTTTTCTGAAAATACATATAAAAATAGTCCTGTTTCCCAAATTGCCAAAGAAGCCGGTATCAGTAAATCATTATTATTTTATTATTTTAAAAATAAA
>NZ_JBJEEY010000149.1:0-5546 GCF_051873555.1 Floccifex sp.
TTAAATTTCCTTTTTTGTTAGAATAAATATGAAATGATTTTTATCATTTCAAGAGTTGTAGAGTAAGTTAGTAATTTCTCAGGTTAGTTACTTACTCTACATTTTTAATTGTTTTTTCTTTTTAAGAACGAATGCGATAGCAGCTACTTCAGCTACGATAGTTCCAATCATTCCAAGACCCTTTGGTGTGTTGTCGGTGATACCAGTGATAGGAGCTATATTTTTAGTATTTAATAATGTGATAATTTGATTTTCATCAGCTGTTACTGTATATTCAACACTCATTCCATCAACTTTTCCTTTATCACTTGATAATGTATATCCATATACATTTGTTTCAGTTATTTCAATTGTCTTACCAATTGGTACAGTTAATGTTTTTGATAACAGACTTTTATTTTCTTCTGTTTTTTTAGTGTCTTTATCAATTAAAGTAAAATCACCTTTTTCAAGTTCAATTTCGTTTCCATCTCCATCTATGTCTTTTACAACATATGTAAATGTAAACTGATCAGATAGATTTGCTCCATTACCTATGACATCTTTTTTGATTGTGATTTCAATTGTTGAAATTGTATTTTTTACTACAAAAGACTCATATCCAGTAGTTGAATCATTATCAACATCAGTTGGTATATAATTAACAGTGTACGTATTGTTAGTCGCTCCATACGCTCCATTACTTTCAATTGGTTTTTCTGAAGCATCTAATTCTCTAACAATATATTGAATTGGATTTCCGTTCACATCAATTATTGGGACTTCCCATGAACCTTTCCAATTTTTATCTGGTTCTTGCGAAGAACTTAATGTTATTCTTGAATTATCAATTTCTTGCCAATTTCCATCTACAATCTTACCTAGCGCAACAGTAACTGATTCTTCAGGATAAGAATCTGTAATCTGATTACCATTTGCATCAAACCACTGCTTTTCTACTGAAATTACTTTTGTATATGTATTTGTTATTAAAACATCTTCGTCCTGACCGCCCACATAACTAAAGTCAAAAGACATATGTCCAGTAATATTACTTGAACCAAAATCCACGTTTATACCATCTGAAGGATTTTCATAGTAGGTAAAGCTTGTCCCAACGCTTAAATTGACATGCACTGAACCATCGCTTCCAGTTTGAGAATTTAATTCTTCTAAACTAAAAAACTTAATTCCTTTCAACGGATCACTTTCATCATATTTCCAATTACCTTTTCTAGTGTTATAAATATATTCACTTACAGCTAGTTGTGTAGAATAAGGTAATTTTCTATATGAAATTACACTAACCACTGGATGTCCACCCTGAGTATTTGCAAATGCCATTATATGATTAGAATCACTTACACTGAATCGTTTTTCTTTATTGTCATTTGGGTTGTTTAAATTACCAAATGTTAATGTCTTTTTTACTACAGTTATTTCTTTACTGTTTCCATCCCATGAATTTGGTTCAGTATCATTTGCTAATTTAATAGTTCTATTTACATTGTATCCAGTAATATTTTCACCAGATTCACTGATTGAATAAGTATTACTTCCAGTATTTGCTATTATCCAATCCCATTGTGTGGTTCCGTCCGTATGCACAGGTGCAAAATCACTACCTTCACCTAATTTCAAATTATAAGTTGAACTAAAATTTGAAACATTTATTACAAATGTGCTGGCAAGTTTTTTTAATATAACTGACTCATTAATACCTTGGAAATTCTTACTTACTTTAATAAAACTTTCATATGGATCAAGATTTACATCATACGTATCTACACCAGATCCTGGTTTTTTCTTTTTGAGTTGATTAGAAGGCTGAGTAGTTGTTACTTTTGTTTCTTCAACATCTTCTAAATCCTCTCCAACCTCAGAACCTCCTTGCCCACTTGGTTCTTCTGATTGTTGTCCCTCACCGTTTTCTGATTCACTTGAATTTTGTTCCTCAGTAGAAATATCACCATTTCCAGTCGCAAATGTAAACGATGCTGTTTGTACGAGTCCAAATACCATGAAACATGCAACTAAACATGGGATTAAGTACTTTACTATTCTTTTCATATTCTCTCTCCTTTCGTTCAGATTGATTTTTAATGTCAATCTTACAACTATAATTGTAACCTTAAAATTACATTTTTGCTTTGTTATTAATTACCCCCCCCCGGTTTATGAATCATTCACTTGTGAAGGTTTTTCACAAATTTGTTTTTGACATAAAAATGTAGATGGACACAATAAATGAATCCGATTCGGACAGTTTATTTGAAACTAAATATTTGAAACTAAATTCAATATTTTAGATTAAAAATCCTCTACTAAAATATGTAAAACCGCATAGACAATATCTAAAAACGACAGTATTTGTTTTGGACAAATTAAATGAAACTATTTTCCGTTTTTTGGACACTTTATTTGAAACTAAAAAGAGCTATTTACTCTCATAATCAGTTAAAAAACTAATTATTTGCTTATAACATAAAAAAAGCTATAGTTGCTTCATTTCTATAGCTTTCTTTAGTTCTTCTTTTGCTTTTTGTTTAAGACTTGGATAATAAAATATGTCATTTTCTTCTTGTTCAAATAAATATATGGCTATATTTAATTGTTGTATTGCTTGTTCTAAATCTATTTTTGTTCCAATGCCATATAAATAACATTCACCGAGTCGCATCCATAAATCTGGATATTCCATTAAATCTTTATATCCTATTTCAAAAGCTTTTCTGTAACAATTAAATGCTTTTTGTTCATTTTTTGGATAGATATCACCATATCGATAGGCATCCCCTATTTTCATTATTCCTGTTACATTTCCTTTATCAGCTGCTTTTTCAAAATAATATAAACCCATTTCTTTATCAGGTTTACCCACTCTTCCATATGTATAAATATAACCTAGATTACTCATAGCTTGTGCATTAAATAAATGAGCTGCTATTTCATAATATTCTTTAGCTTGTACAAAATCTTTTCTTAAATAGGCTTCACTACCCATTCGTAAAGAATATTCAATATAGTCTTCCTCTTGTGTTAGATTTGGACAATCACAAATAAATTCAAATGCTTCTTTATGAATTTCAATGGGATTAGTAAAAGCATTTACTACAATTCCTTTTAAATCATTTTCTAAATTCATTTCAATTACTTTTAGAAAATCTATTTCCAATAAACTAAAATAATTTCGATAATCTTTTGGCATATCTTCTTCACTTAGAAATACAGGGAAAAATTTTCCGTCTTCGTTTTCTAATGTATCGGGTTTAAATATGATTTCATCTTCATTTTCAAAGGATTCTCCTTCCATTGAATTATCACTCAATAAATCCCATTTTTTTTGATCTCTTTGTGAAAAAGTAATGGTACATGGAATAGATACTGTATAGTTTCTTAGTATTTGTAGAATATGAATATATTTATCATCACTTGGATTTTTATAGAAATCTTTTATTGCTTTTATTAGACTCATATTTTTGTCCTCCTATTTAAATATTATTCTAATTCTTATTGATTTGGTCAAATCACAGGCGACAAAAAAAGGACATCTTTTGATGTCCCTATAGTTTGTAACAAGCTTTAAATGCATCCCAGATTGCACTCATTAAATTCGCTGGTTTTACTGCATCTCCTAATAAAATCACATTATCGTCTTTGATTTCATTATAAAGATCTTGATTCGAAATATATCCAACAGAAACAATGACTGTATCAGCTTCAATTGGTTTCACTGTTTTATGAATACCTTGTAAAGACTGTGAAATCGCACGATCTTTAATATTTGGTTCATTATATGTTGTTGTTTCAACATATGCTTTACCATCTTCATATTTTAAAACCTTGGAATTCTTTAAAATATCTACTTTATAGTATTCCATTAAATCCAATAAACAATTATAGTTTGCTGCATTCAATCCTTCTACATTCATTATTGTTGGAAGCTGTTCAACCACTGTAACTTTCTTATTTTTACGTGCTAAATCATAAGCCAATTCACAACCTGTTAAACCAGCACCAATAATAACTACATTTTGATCCATAATATTTTGATTATTTAATACATCCACTGCATATCTAACATTTTCACAATCAAATCCAGGAACATCTAAACGTCTTTCATGAGCACCTGTTGCGACAATGACTTTATCATAACTTTGTTTATTTTCTGGTTTAAATTCTGTATTTAATTTTACATTGACACCTGTATCCACCATTTGTTTACGATACCAGCGAATCAATCGACGATCATCGTCTTTGAAATCAAATGAAGCAGCTGGAATAAAGACACCACCTAATTGATTTGATTTTTCATATAAATCTACTTCATGTCCACGTAAAGCACATACACGAGCTGCTTCCATTCCTGCAATTCCTCCACCAACTACAGCTACTTTCATTGGTGTATTTGTTTTTTCAATGTTGTAGTGATTTTCTTGTCCACATCGAGGATTGATCGCACAGGAAATATCTTTTGTAGCTTTTGTTTCATAGTCTGGCTGGAAAATACGAGACAAACAACCAAAGTGACAAGAAATACAAGGACGAATGTCATCCAATCGTTTTTCTTTAAATTTATTGGCTAAGTCTGGATCGGCTAATAATGGACGACCCATTCCCATCATATCGATTTTTCCTTGTGCAATGGATTCATCCGCTAAATCTGGATCATCAAATCGACCTGCACAAATCACTGGAATATTCACTTCTTTTTTTATTTCCGCTACATCAGCAAGATTCAATGCTTTTGGCATATATACAGGAGGATGTGGCCAATACCAGGCATCATATGTACCATTATCGCAATCCAGCATATCATACCCAGCTTCTTCTAACATCTTAACCACTTTACGACTTTCTTCCATATCACGTCCAAATTCTTTGAATTCTTCACCTGGAACGGCGCCTCGATTAAAGGCTTTTGTTTTTGATACAACTGAATAACGCAAAGAAACAGGGAAATCTTTTCCACATGTTTTCTTGATTTCCTGTACAATTTCAATTGGAAAACGCAAACGATTTTCTAAGCTTCCACCGTATTCGTCTGTACGTTTATTGAAAGCTGAAATAGTAAATTGATCCAATAAATAGCCTTCATGAACCGCATGAATTTCGACACCATCAATGCCTGCATCTTTTGCGGCTTTTGCTCCCATACCAAACCATTTCACATACATATGAATTTGTTCTTTTGTCATTTCTGTTTGAAGACCACGTGGATCCCATACATTTGGTAAAGCACTTGGAGCTGGTTCTCCCACACTACCGGCACGACCTGTTAAAGCCGAAATCATAACAAAGACTTTTGATCCATATTGATGAACGCCATCGGCTAAATACTTCATATTTTTTGTATAAGATTCAAGGTCATTCATAATAGATGGCAAATGCCCTAATGGTGGTAATGGAACCAATCCCGTAATAATTAATCCCGTACCACCTTTCGCACGTTCAATGTAGTAATCCGCTCCATCTTTTGAATAACTACCATCGTTATTCATCAAACGAGGTGAAAAAACTGTTATGAAGTGACCTTTGTCAAGACGCAAATACACTCATTTTTATAT
>NZ_JBJEEY010000150.1:0-5461 GCF_051873555.1 Floccifex sp.
CTGAAATTGACATTATTGACGTACAATTATCAACTTTTTAGTTGAACTTAGCGTTCATATAAAAATTCCTCCTATAATATTGATTTAATGTATAATATTTCCCGCAGCTTTTGTATAATTCTGTCTTCTTTGGTAATTACATCTTATCATAATTAGAAATCGTATTTTTGGTTATTTTTTACATCAAACAATATATTATTTACAATAAATGAATTATTAAAACAATGTGACAAAGAAAAGTCGTCTTGTTAGACGACTTATGGATGTTGTTTTATTTGTTTTTTAAATTGCCCAGGTGTAATGGAGTAAATGTTTTTAAAAGATTTATATAACGATACTTCGCTTTTAAATCCACATTCCTTAGCAATTTCATTCATACTTTTATCAGTTTCCATCATTAACACTTTTACTTGTGTTAAGCGTCGTCTAATAAAGTAATCATGAATGGATAATCCCATAACGTCAGTAAATACATGAAGCATATAGTATTTACTATAACCTAAATAATTTTCCAGCATCTGTAATGTTATATCTTCTGTATAGTGGTTTTCAATAAATTCAATAATGGATTGCACCATTTTATGTTGTGCATTATCTTCTTGTATTCCCAATGCATAATGAGATAAATCCGAAAACAATCGATATATTGCCGAAGTGATTCCCATTGCATCGACTTGTGAATATTTTTTGAGACTTGACCAGCATGTTCGAAAAAAAATCACGGATTTTTGATAGAAACAAGGATCTAAATTTATTTTTTCTTTTTCAATGAGTGTTTTCATGTTTTTTCCTTGAAGAATAGCATACTCAAATTGTGCATGATTCCATTGAATTTGTATTTCTTTTTTCCCATGAAAAAATAAACTGCATTTTTCATCTAAAGAAAGACATTGTCCATCTATCCATATCAATGCATAGCCATGATGAATCAATAAAAATAAGCTTTGATTGTCTTTTAAACTCATTTGCATTTCATTGTCTTGTTCTATTTGTGAATCCAAAATTTCCTTGGCCAGCAATAATTCTGAATTCATGCATTCTTCTTTCATCACATAATGATGAACTTTTATCAATTCTTCATTTTTTTTCATGTCTACACCTTTTTAAAATACATTTGTTCCATAAAATAATTTGTGAATGTTACATCCTGATTTAAATCAATTGTTTTTGTTTGTTGATAGTTTATGCATTTTTGAATATTTTGTGACAATGCAAATTCACAAACACCATGAATGGCACTGTTTCCAACAATGACAATTTTATCTTTCCAATCACTTGGAAATAAACCAATTTGAATCGCATTTTCAATATCTAAATGCGAACTGAAGCCACCTGCTAAATATAAGCAATCTAATTCTTGTACTTTCATGTTTTCTTTTTCTAATAGCGTAAGAATTGCTGCTGACATGGCTGCTTTCGCTAATTGAAATTCACGAACATCTTTTTGCGATAAATAAATATCATCTGTGATATAGATATCATTTTCCATATATCCTGTTTCATCAATAAAATTGTGTTTCAAACATTGAGATAGAAAAGAAATATAACCACTTCCGCAAATGCCAATTGCTTCTTTTTTGTCTATAGTTGTATATTTCCATTCTTTGTCATACCAAATGGATTGGATAGCTCCAGAAATAGCGCCCATTCCACAAGACATTTGCCCACCTTCAAAACATGGTCCACAGGCAGAGCTTGTCGCAGTTCTGGTTTTGTTTTGTTGATTATATAATACCATTTCTCCATTGGTTCCTAAATCAAGAAACAAAGAATTTTGGTTTTCAAAGTCTTGCAAAATCATTAAACCTGCTAAAATGTCACTGCCAACAAAACTTGAAATGGGTGGTAAAACTTGTAGAGGACATGAAGGAAGATACTGAAAGATGGTTTGACTATCCATTTCTATGTACTCGTTTTGTTGGCATGTATAAGGTGCTTGTCCAATCGAATATACATCAAGTCCCATAAAAATATGCGTCATTGTGGCATTTCCACAAACACAAATTCGATCAATTTTTAATTTTGATTGCAGCAATGCATCTTCAATGATTCGAACCACTTGTTGTTGAAGAACAGAAACACCCACTTGACTGCAGGCATCGATTCTTGAAATTACATCGGAGCCAAAACTTCTTTGGGGATTTAATTTTTTTGATTCGTAAACACAATTACCTGTTTTTCCTTCGTAGATAGCAACAACAATGGTTGTGGTTCCAATATCAACGCCTGCAACAAATCCACAATCTGCTGTTGAACACTTGGCTTGGATGCCTTCAATTTGAAAGTTTTGTTCTCTTGTGATTTCACATTCAATGTCTTGTTCACATGTAGTATGGCAACAAGCTAAATGTATGCCTTCTTTCTTTTCGTTTTCTGTTAGTATTTGTGTTTCTTTTTCAGTATAAGGTAATTCATTTTTTGTGACCTTAAATTTACATTTTCCACATTTTCCTCTTCCATTACAAGGAAAAGGCAGATTCATGGATTGAAGAATCGCAAATACATTTTCGCCTTTAGAAACAATCATGAATACATTTGATCCAGAGCATCAGCTAAGCTAACGGCATCTTCCGTATATAAATCGGCTCCAATCTGGTCACAATAAGCCTGTGTTACAGGAGCTCCACCAATAGCTACTTTTACTTTATCTCTTAGATTTCTTTCTTTTAATGTTTCTAGAACTGTTTCAAAATAAGGCATAGACGTTGTTAATAGAGACGACATACAGACTACATCGGGTTGATATTGTTCTACGGCATCCGCAAATGTATTTGCATCTACATCCACTCCAATATCTATGACTTCAATATCTTTTGATTTCATCATTAAAGTACATAGTTTTTTTCCAATGTCGTGCATATCACCTTTCACTGTACCAAAAACAACTTTGCATTTTGATTTGTCTTCTGATTTTACCAAATAAGGTTCCAATATATCAATAGCTGAATTCATGCAGCGAGCTCCAATTAATACTTCTGGAATGAAAGCTTGTCCTGCAGCCCATTTTTTAGCAATATCATCCATTCCCGCTAATAATCCTTCATTCAAAATAGTTTGTGGGTCTTCTTTTTCATCTATGCATTGCTTTACCAAAGAATTAATTTCGTTCATACGTCCTTTAATTAATAAATTACGAATGCTTGTGATTTTTTCATTCATCTTTTTTTCCTCCTGCTTCACTTCCATATCGATAGGCTTCTTTTAAGAATGCAACAACATTTTCAATTGGTACATTATCTTCTAATCGATTATTAACTGTAAAAATCGTTCTTCCTGTTTCTGGTCTATAATATGTATCAATTAAGAATCGTGTTTCATTAATAGCGTCTTGTTCATTTCCAAATGGTAAAACACGTTGTAAATCCATTCCTACCCAGAAACTTAAATCATTTCCGTATGTTTCTTTGACTTGTTTTTCATCCATTGTGTATTTTTGAATTGGATGAAGTACATCAATTCCGGCTTCAATAAATTGTGGAATCAAATTAAAACAGTCACCGCAACAATGCATCCATACATGTAATCCTAAGCTATGAGCATAGTCACATAATTCTTTATGATAAGGAAAATAAAATTCTCGATACATTTCAGGTGAAATAAAAGATCCTCTTTGCATTCCTAAATCATCTCCAAAAGCAACTCCATCAATATGTGCTTCTTCTTTTCCTCGTTTACAAATGGCTTTATGGAAACGAAGAACACGTCGATTGATATCATGGACATCTTCTGGATTTGTATATAAATCCATTAAAGAATTTGTCATTCCGCGATAGCGCCAGATACTTGTCCAAGGTCCATCGGACATCCATGCCAATCGATAGCGTCCGTCTTCTTCTGGTGCATTTTTAAACATATCTGGATAATTGATATCTGGAACATCTTTCGAAATTTTACGATACGTTTCCCATGAAATAGCAGTTTCTTCATCAACACCTACTTTTTTTGTTCGTCCAATAGATGGATCGGCATTTGGTACATCACACCAAGTATATGTTTCTCCTTCTTTTCCAAAGACACTTGGTTTTACCACATAGAATTCCTGCATATCTTCTGGATATTCTTCATACAATTTTTTTAGTACTTCTTGTTTGTCTTCGCTTAAAAGATCTAAGTGTACCCAAGTTCCAAAAGCAACGCCTGGTCTAGGTGCGCCTCTTCCTTCAATACAATCAATCATTTGTTGACGTGTAAAGGGTTTATATTTTACATTTTTAAATTTTTCTTCAAAGTTTTGCATCGTTTTTTCTCCATTTCTTTATACTTTCAAAGCATTGATCTATATTTTCCCATTTCGCTTTGGCTGGAATATCGCATCCAGAAGATAAAATCCAGTTTGGATAGTCTTTACAAGATTCATAAATTTCTTTCACTTTTTGATCCATTTCTTCAATACTTCCTTCACAGAAAGCACTGACTGGATCTATGTTTCCAAAAATCAATACGTCTTTTTTTGCATTTGGTAAAACATCTTTTAATTGAATCGCATTTCCAAAATGATAGCCATGACATCCAATGTTCATGATAGAATCCAAGGCTAGTGGAACACTAGATCCACAATTATGATAAATAATACTAAAGGAATCATCTTGTACATGTTCTACAATGTCTTTTAAATAAATACTTGAAAAGGTTTCGACAAAGTCTGGTGAAAGTAGTCCTGCCAATGGTTCAGCAACAATCACGCCATTGGCTCCTGCTTTTTTAAAGGCTAATAAATAAGATTCGATAAAGGAACTCACTTTTTTTAATACTTCATGCACAAAATCTGGATTCAATATACACTGCATCATGATTTCCGATACATCCATCAAGCGTCCAGCCAATGAAAAAGGTCCAATGGCACCGGCAAATAATGGTTTATCTAATTTTTTTTGTGCCAATGTTTCAATGGCTTCTACATACATCTCACAGCGTGTTCCTTCAATAGATGGAACATGAAAATTTTGTACATCGTTGATATTGTTGAATAGTTTTCCTTTTATATTTGGTACTTCGTTTTCTTCAAAAACAATATCCATTCCAAATGCTTCTGCTTCCACTGATAAATCCATTAAACCAATATAAGCCGCTTGTTGATTGGCTCGTTTTCCAACGGTTTCAATCAACGAAATACAGTCTTCTTTCTTTGTGACAACGTCTTTTACAGTTTTTGAAATGAGTTTTGTTCCTGGAAAACTTAAAATCAACATTGGGTTTTTATTGATTATTTGCGTTTGTTTCCATTTTTTAAAAGAATAATCCATATTGCATCACCTCAAATTCAGTATATTGAAATTATAATGTTATGACAATTAACGAAGTTGTGAATTTATTACCCGAAATTGCGATTTTAATGACAAAGAAACAAATAATCAGTTTTTTTTATTATCTCGATGTGAAATTAAAATAAAGAAATGTTAAAGTATAATGGTAGTGTAAAAAATTTATGAAAAACTCGGTATGAGAAGATTGAAATTTGAAT
>NZ_JBJEEY010000151.1:0-5323 GCF_051873555.1 Floccifex sp.
CTATTCTATCAAATAAAAAAAAGACTGTCGACTATTACTTTGTCAACAGTCTGAACAGATCGGCTGATCTGTTTTTTTACATTCTTTTTTTCAATTTTACTGGCTTTAAAAATGGAACAATAAAAATAATAATTGGATAGATTTCCAAGCGTCCCACCAACATGGCAATGCTTAGAACAATTTTTGATAAATAAGAAAAACTTGAAAAATTTCCCATTGGACCACATATTCCAAAACCAGGTCCAATATTTCCCACGCATGCAAAAACCGATGTAACAGTGGTTTCAAAATCAAAGTTATCGAAAGAAACAATTAAAATACAAATAAATGTAAAAAACATAAAACAACAGAAATACGATGTAATTTGATGAACCAGTTCATCGTTCACAATTTTTCCATCCATTGAAATGGCATCCACTTTCTGAGGATGAATCAATCGCTGAATATCAAGTTTTAGTTTTTTGATAATAATTAAGAAACGAGAGACTTTTAAGCCACCTCCAGTGCTTCCAGCACAAGCTCCAAGTATCATCAGCAACCATAAAATAATCTTTGAAAACATAGGCCATATATTGAAGTCACAAGTCGCATATCCAGTGGTTGTAATAATGGTTGCGACTTGAAAACCAGCATAGCGCAGAGCTTCTAAAAAATTTGGATAAAGAGAATGTATATTGATAGCAATCATGAGAATGCAAGTGATTACGATTCCAATATAAGTTTTAAATTCTTCGTTTTTAAAGACTTGTTTAAATTGTTTCATCAACAAAAAATAATACATATTAAAATTGATTCCAAACAACAACATGAAAACGGTAATCACAACATCAATATAGACACTATTGTATCCACCAATTCCTGAATTCTTAATACTAAAGCCACCGGTTCCTGCTGTTCCAAAGGCATGGCAGAAAGAATCGAAAAGAGGCATTCCACCTATCCATAATAATAGAATCAATACAATTGTTAAAAAAACATAGATTTTATATAAAATCATGGCGCTTTGTTTCATGCGAGGCACTAATTTTCCTATAGTAGGGCCAGGTGCTTCAGCACGCATAATGTGCATAGTCCGGTCATTACTACCAGGAATAATAGCTAAAACAAAGACAAGAACACCCATTCCTCCAATCCAATGTGTAAAGCTTCGCCAGAATAAATTGGCGTGGCTTAAGGATTCAATGTCCGTTAATATACTAGAACCAGTAGTGGTAAATCCAGAAATGGTTTCAAATAGAGCATTGATATAATTGGGAATGTCTTTTGAAAGAACAAAGGGAAGAGCTCCTAATATAGACATCACAATCCAGGATAGTCCCACTGCAAATAAACCATCTCGTGCAAAAATGAATCCTTTTTTGGATTGAATTTTTGATAAAGGGATTCCGGTTCCTAAACAAATTAGAATAGGAAGAACATAGGCCATTGTTTGAAAGTCATGATAGAGAAAGTTTATAAATAATGGAAATACAAGTAAAATGGCTTCAACAATCAAAACAAATCCAATAATACGTAAAATAATTGACCAATTTAATTGTTTGATCTTATTTGTCCAGTACATCGTTAATATCCCTCAATCCTTTTTTCAGACTAAAAATCACAACGGTGTCACCCTTTAAAATAACAGAATCTCCTTTGGCTACAGTAATAATTCCTTTACGTGAATAATAACCAATTAAAATGTCTTTTTTAAATTGAACTTCTTTTAATGGTTTCCCAATAAATTTACAATTATCTCTTATACGGAATTCTAAGATTTCAACACGAGAATCCATAATTGTCATTAAAGATTCTACGTTGCTGCCGACACTGTTTTGCATGGCACGAACGTATTGTGCAATTTGATTAGCACATAATATTTTTGGTGTAATTGCATTTTGAAGTCCTAATTTCTCTAATAAAAATCCTAAAGAAACGCGATTAATTTTTGGCAGAACACGTGATACACCATTTTTTGAAGCGAACATGCAAACAATAACGTTTTCTTCATCGTTATCGGTTAAAGCAATAAAGGAATCCATTTCCTGCAAAGATTCACTCATTAAAAATTCGTGGTCAGTTCCATCGCCTTGGATGATAGTAGCTTGTGGAAATTGTTCCACTAAATTTAAACAACGATCTTTATTTTTTTCAATAATTCGAACATCGATGCCTAAATCCAATAGAAGCCTTGTTAAGTAGAATGTTATTTTCCCACCACCAACAATCATAACTTCACGAAGAGGACGTGTTCTTTGAATTCCATTTTTATATAAAAATTTTTCAATGTCTTTGGTTGATCCTGTAAAAGTGATTTTATCTCCTTGTTCAATAATGGTAGAACCTTCAGGAATATGAATTTCATCTTTTCGTTCTATAGCGCAAAATAAGACATTGGTTTTCAAGATGAAATTAATTTTATGTATAGGAAGACCAATTAATGGACTATGCTCTACTATTTTAAATTCCACTAATTCACTTTTTCCATTCGCAAAACTATTCACCTTAATCTGGGATGGATAACTCAAGCTCTTTAGTATTTCACGAGCGGCTACTTCTTCTGGATTAATAGACATACTTAATCCCAGTTCTTCTTTCAATAAACGAGTGGTTTGACGATATTGTGGATTGCGAATACGCGCAATTGTGTGGCTGGCTCCCATTTTTTTAGCAATGAAACAACAAATAATATTGATTTCATCACTGGACGTTGCTGCAATAACTAAGTCAGCTTGATCCACTTTAGATGCCATCAATACTTCTGTATCTCCGCCACTTCCCAATACAACATCAACATCAAGTTGATTTGTAACTTTATTTAAAACTGCAACATTGTTGTCAATGACAGTAATGTCATGACCTTCTTCATCGAGTTGTTTAGTAATTTCAAATCCTACTTTTCCCATTCCAACAATAATAATATTCATAATATCTTAATGTATCCTTTATAAATCTTTATAAAATCTTAATAAGTATATCTTACTCGTTTATGTTTTTTGTTTCAATGAGATTTGAAAAATAAAAAAAGTGAAATTTTCATTTCACTTTATAAAGCCTTTTGAATCGCTTCAAACAATTCATCGTATTCTTCGAAAGCCGGATACTGAGGATAGTCTTTTTTGATTTGCTCTGTGCTCTTAAATAAGAAACCTGCTTTACTGGCTTGAATCATGCCTAAATCATTGAAACTGTCTCCGGAAGCAATGGTTTGAAATCCACAAGATTGTAAAGCTTTTACGGTAGTTAATTTTGATTTCTCACATCGCATTTTATATCCAGTAATGGTTCCGTCTTCACTGACTTCCAATGTATTACAGAAAATTGTTGGCCATCCTAATTTTTTCATCAGAGGCTGTGCAAACTGGGTAAAAGTATCACTTAAAATAATGACTTGTGTGATTTCTCTTAATTTGTCTAAAAATTCTTTGGCACCTGGCATAGGCTCAATTTTAGCGATGGTTTCCTGAATTTCTTTTAAACCCAATCCATGTTCTTTTAAAATCTGTAAACGATAATTCATTAATTTATCATAGTCTGGTTCGTCGCGCGTTGTTTTCTTGAGTTCCTCAATTCCAGTTTCCTGTGCAAAAGCAATCCAGATTTCTGGAACCAGCACACCTTCCATATCTAAACAAACAACATTCATATCCATATTTTTTTCCTCACTTTTCAATGTTTATACTATAACAAAGAAAAACGAAAATGTACATGATTATTTGACAAGTGTTTATCAATATAAAACAAAAAGAGCCAATTGGCTCTTTCTATACAGTTCCTTGTGCTTTCATTGCAGTGGCTACTTTTAAGAAACCAGCAATGTTGGCACCAATTTCATATTGTTTGTCACAACCATATTCTTTCGCAGTATCACGACAAGTGTTGAAAATGGTAACCATAATTTGTTCCAGTTTCTGATCCACTTCTTCAGCTGACCAAGAAAGGTGTTGTGCATTTTGTGACATTTCCAATCCAGAACAAGCAACACCACCTGCATTACTTGCTTTACCTGGTGCATATAATACACCATTTTCTTGTAAGTATTTAATCGCATCTGGTGTTGTAGGCATGTTTGCTCCTTCACATACCGCAAAGACACCATTGCTTACCAATGCCTTGGCGTCTTCTAAATCCAATTCATTTTGTGTCGCACATGGAAGAGCAACATCTACTTTTACAGACCATGGACGTTGTCCTGCTGTATAAGTTGCTTCTGGATGAACATCTACATATTCTTTAATACGACCACGACGAATTTCTTTAATTTCTTTTACTAAGTCTAAATCAATTCCGTTTGGATCGTAAATAAATCCATTTGAATCTGACATTGTTAAGACTTTAGCACCTAATTGAGTAGCTTTTTGACAAGCATAAATAGCTACGTTTCCAGAACCAGAGATTGCAACATTTTTACCTTCAAAACTAGTACCATTGTCTTTTAATAAAGCTTGTGTAAAATAACATAATCCATATCCAGTGGCTTCTGTACGAACTAAAGAACCACCAAAAGATAATCCTTTACCAGTTAATACACCAGAGAATTCATTTTTCAATCGTTTATATTGACCGAATAAATAACCGACTTCGCGTCCACCAACTCCAATGTCACCAGCTGGAACGTCTGTATTTGGTCCAATATGACGATATAATTCGGTCATAAAGCTTTGACAGAATGCCATGATTTCACGATCAGATTTTCCTTTTGGATCAAAATCAGATCCACCTTTTCCGCCTCCCATTGGAAGAGTTGTTAAAGAATTTTTAAAGATTTGTTCGAATCCTAAAAATTTAATAATAGAGATATTAACAGATGGATGGAAACGAATTCCTCCTTTATATGGACCAATTGCAGAGTTAAATTCAACACGATATCCACGGTTTACTTGTGTAACACCATTGTCATCTACCCAAGGAACACGGAAAATAATTTGTCTTTCTGGTTCAACTAAGCGAGTTAATACATCATCATCTAATTGTTCGGGATGAACTTTTTCAATTACTTTTAAAGACTCGAAAACTTCTTGCACAGCTTGCAAGAATTCTTTGTCGTTAGGTTGACGGCTAACGACAGTTTCATATAGTTTTTCTAAGTTTGCCATTGTATCCTCCTTGAAATTGTAAACTTTCTTGTAAAGTATAGCACTTATGAAATCGCATTGAAAGAAAAAATGTAAAAAAATGAAAAAAACATTTTATTTTTCTCATTTTTTACAATTGTATAATAATGATGTGCAGTTGTTTGAAATTAGCGAACATGTCTATAATTTGGGTTTTATATATAAGGAACAAAACTTTTTAAAAAAAGTAGTTGACTGAAGAGGAATGATTTGGTAGTATAAGTGGGCGC
>NZ_JBJEEY010000152.1:0-5321 GCF_051873555.1 Floccifex sp.
AAAAGAGCTAAAACAATAGAATTGGAGGAAGATGATATGTGTGAAGCTTTAGAAAAATTTAGAAATAAAGCGATAGCTGAAGGCATGGCTCAAGGAATAGCACAAGGAATATCTCAGGGAATAGCTCAAGGAAAAGCTGAAGGAAAACTGGAAGAAAAAGTTACATTGGTTCAGAATTTAAAAAAGATGGGTTCTGAGGATGAATTTATTGCGAAAGCTTTAAATTGTGATGTGGATTATGTTAAAGAATTGTTGGTTTTAAATTGATTTTTAATGAGAGAGTGTAGTTTGAATTGAATTTCAAAAGAAGGAGAAATGTCTCCTTCTTTATATTTTACTGAAGTTTGTTTTTAAACGATATAATTCACGTATTAGTCATTTTTTGTTTCCATTAGTTTTTTACTTGAACCCACAAAAATTAATATTCCTAAAGCCATTAATAAAAGCGCAATAAATAATTGTAAACCATCTGTCATAAAGACAAAACCACCAGAAATAAATAATTTCATACAAATATTATAAACAGATAATCCTAAACTAGTCATGGTAATGACTAACATGGCGATCATTGGAATATATAACATAAAGCCTTTTCTTCCTGTTACTTTTAAGAAAACAGAAATAGAAATCAATACCATGGCTGCTAATAACTGATTGGCACTACCGAATAATGGCCAGATATTTAAATAACCACCTAAGCTTAATAAATATCCACCGGCTAATGTTAATAGTGTAGCCACGTATTTGTTTGTTAAAAATGAAATGACTTTGCCTGGTTTTTTGTCATTAACTTCAAAAAATTCCTGAAAAGACATTCTTCCTATACGAGCCACAGCATCTAAAGAAGTTAAAGCTAAAGCCGAAACAAACATGGTCATAATACATAAACCATATTCTTGTGGCATACCCAATTGATGAATTAAACCAGTAACACCTACGGAGAATTTAGTAAAAGGCGTTGCGCCTTGTGCCAATGCCATAGAAGACAGTGTTTCATTTAATACACCAGAATCGGATAAAGAAGTTAAAGAACCGACAATGACAATGACTAAGATGGCCAATAAAGATTCTAACAACATACTTCCATAGCCAACTTGTAACATATCTTTTTCATTGGAAATTTGTTTTGAACTTGTTTCACTGGATACCAGCGAATGAAATCCACTCACGGCTCCACAGGCAATGGTTACAAATAAAGTAGGAAATAAATAACTTCCCGTTGCACTTTGAAATCCAGTAAAAGCAGGCGTTGTGATGGTTGGATTGGAAATAATAACACCAACTACAGCAAACATAATCATTCCAATAAATAAGAAAGTAGTTAAGTAGTCACGTGGTTGTTTCAAAATCCAGATAGGTGTAACCGATGCAAAGAAGATATAAACAAATACAATATAGATCCATGTTTGCTTTGTGAAATAAACAGGAAATTGAATTCCCACAAACAACATCAGACAAATTAATACAAGTCCCAATACCAGCTGTTTCCATCCAGAAATCTTTGTTTTCTTTAAAAATAATCCAAATGCAATGGCTACAAATACATATAAAATGGAAATAGAACCTGCAGCTCCATTGGCAAGTAGTTTCGTTCCTTGTTCATTGAATCCATTAAACGTACCTGCAACCATATCTGCAAAAGCCGCAATAACTAAAAGAGTAAATAACCAGCTGAACAAGAAAAATAATCGTCGTCCTGTTTTTCCAATGTATTGCTCAATTAATTGTCCCATGGATTTTCCTTTTGATTTTACAGAAGCATAAAGGGCTCCAAAATCTTGTACAGCTCCAAAGAAAATTCCACCAATTAAGACCCATAGAAAAGCAGGCAACCAGCCAAATACCATCGCAAGAACTGGACCAGTAACAGGCCCTGCCCCGGCAATGGAAGAAAATTGATGGGCAAAGACTTCCCATTTATTGCTGGGAACAAAGTCTACGCCATCTTCTCTTTGATAAGCCGGTGTTTTTGCATTTACATCGATTCCCCATGTTTTGACTAGATAGCGTCCATATAATAAATAGGCAGCTACTAGAATTGCAATAGAAATACATAATAACAATAAACCGTTCATAAAATCCTCCCTGAATATTTCATAAAAAAAGACTTCGTATCTAAGACGAAGTCAAATCCGCGGTACCACTTAGTTTGCCAAAAAAGCCACTTGAATTCTTAACGCGAAAAACGGATTTTCTTACTGTTTTTTTTTTTTTTTTTTTCAGAAAATCAACAAACAAGGGATAGCTTTAGATGCTCTTGATATCTTTTCAACTACCGATACTCTCTAACGCAAGTATATCTAAGGTCTTGTCTTGTTTATGTCTTTTATAAAATATTCGAAAAGATAATAGTTCCATGGATGTAAATTGTCAATAATATTTTCAAAAATTTTGAAAATATTTTACAAATCAATAACATCAAATTTTTGAAACCAATCTTATTTTTTACTATAATAAAAAAAGAAACGAGGAAACAAAATGGAATATTGGGATATCTATGATAAAAATAAACAACTAACGGGTAGAACTATGAAAAAAAATGACTGGAAACTTAAAGAAGGCGAATATCATTTATCCGTTATTGCGATTCTTCAAAGAAACGATGGAAAATATTTAATTACACAAAGAGTGATGTCTAAGTCCTGGGCTCCTGGATGGTGGGAAGTACCAGGAGGGGCTTGTATAGCTGGAGAAACATCCAAAGAAGCCATTGTTCGCGAAGTCAAAGAAGAAACAGGCTTGGATGTGTCACACGCAAAAGGTGGTTTAGTATTTACTTATCATCGAGAAAATATAGAAGAAGGGGATAATTATTTTGTAGATGTGTATAAATTTATTTTAGATTTTGATGAAAGTGATCTACAAATTCAAAAAGAAGAAGCACTGGGCTATAAAATTTGCACAAAAGAAGAATTAGAACCCCTGAAGGATACTTTCCTTCATTATTATTCTATTGAAAAAGCATTTTAGGAGGAAATATGAAACTAAGAAATGGAATTGAAATACCAGATATTGGATTTGGAACATGGAAAACACCCAATGATGAAATTTGTCTACAAGCCATTCAAACAGCTGTTGACTGTGGCTATCGACACATTGATGGTGCTTATATTTATAAAAACGAAGAAAGCGTAGGACAAGCCATTCATAATTGTGGCATTCCAAGACATGAATTATTTATTACCAATAAAGTTTGGAATACGCAAAGAGGATATCAATCGACATTAGATGCCTTAGATCAATCTCTACAAACCATGGGATTGGATTATTTTGATTTATATTTGATTCACTGGCCCGCCAATGCACTAAATTATCAAGATCCTGTTCAAGTCAATAAAGAAACATGGCAAGCCATGATTGATGCTTATAAACAAGGAAAAGTAAAAGCCATTGGGGTTTCTAATTTTATGGAACGTCACTTAGAACCATTAATGGATATGGAAATCATTCCTATGGTGAATCAAATAGAATACCACGTGGGATTGACTCGACCTGGACTTGTTTCGTATTGTCAGGGAAAAGGAATGATAGTAGAAGCGTATTCCCCACTGGGAAGAGCGAATTTATTAGATAAAGAAGAATTAATTGAAATCGCAAAGAAATACAATCGAACTGTTTCTCAAATTTGTCTTCGTTTCATTCTTCAAAACAATGTATTGCCACTTCCTAAATCCGTTACACCAAGTCGAATTCAGGAAAATATAGATGTATTTGATTTTGAATTATCTAAAGAAGATATGGATTATTTAAATGCATTGGATTTAGGATGTATCACAAAAAATCCAGATGAAATGAGGCCATAAAATGGAAAAAATCATTCGAGAAGCGAAAAACGGAAAAAGAGAAGCGGTTTTAGAGTTGTATCAAAACCATAAAAGCATTGTCTATTTTATTTGTGATTTTTTAATGGAAAATAAAAGTCAAACAGATTTTGTGTTTCAAGATGTTTTCGATGAAATATGGAAAATACTCATTCAAAAAAATATTGAAACCACAACAGATTTCACTAATCTTTGTATACGAACAAGTATTCGCTTTTGTCAGAGTCGCTTGTTTATGGAAAATCCACATTGTATTAAGGAACAAAAACCCAATGTTTCACAAAATATAAATATTGAAAACATAGAGTCCAATATTGATTTTGAAACCATACAAAATCAATTAAAGAAATTCGATTCTGTTTCTCGTTTTGTACTCAAAACCTATTTATGTTCAAATTTTAATATAAGAGAACTCAGTGATTGTTTATCCATTGATGAAATGAGTTATGAAAGCTATATTCAATATGGCTATCAAACCATTCCAGACATGAAAAAGTATCGCTATGTTGTATTAATTCAAAAAGAAGATCCATTTCAAACCAGTGATGCCTATTGTATTGAACACATTGAATCCATAACAAAAAAAGAAAAAAATCCAAAGACAAAATTATTGTTGATTCCACTTTTGATTTTAGTCATTGTTGCAGGCTATTTTATTTTTAAACCTGAACCCGTTTATTTTGCGGACATTGATATTGAAGGCTACGGAGAAATCGTTGTACAACTAGATTCAAAAAATGCTCCCAAAACAGTAGAAAACTTTGTGGAATTGGCTCAATCCGGTTTCTATGATGGCTTAACGTTTCATCGGATCATGGATGGATTTATGATGCAGGGAGGGGATCCTAATGGAGATGGAACCGGCGGATCGAGTCAAACCATTAAAGGGGAATTCAGTGAAAATGGAATTGAAAACAATTTATCTCATATTCGTGGAACCATTTCTATGGCAAGAAGCTCCGATATGGACTCCGCAAGTTCTCAATTCTTTATTGTACAAGAAGATTCCACGTTCTTAGATGGACAATATGCGGCTTTTGGAACCGTTTTATCGGGAATGGATATTGTGGATGAAATCTGTGAAAGTGCCGATCCAACAGATAATAATGGAACCATAGAAAAAGATCAGCAACCTGTAATCAAGTCCATTACCATTCGAAAAGAATAAAGTCAAGACTCGTTATTTTCATTTTCTGTGATAGAATCTTTTATTGTGGGAGATTGATCATGAAATTTGAGGAAACGAAAAAAATATTAAATGATTTATTATTTCAATTCAATGGACGCAAACAAAACTCTGGATTGGAAAAAATCACAGAAGCCATGGGTGGATGCTTCTTGATTTCATATAAGAAAAACAATGAAGAATATCAGTTGAATATCAATCCAAAGTCTTTTACTTGTAAAGGTGAACTTTGTAAAGAAATATTAAATAATATTTATTAAAAAAGGGGCTGTAACGAATAGTTGAGTTTTTACAAATTCGAGGGGTTACAGCAC
>NZ_JBJEEY010000153.1:0-1478 GCF_051873555.1 Floccifex sp.
ATAGGAATAAAAAGATTAATTATTCATGTATTTGTTCATGAAGCATTTCAAAGCTTTTTTCTAAATAGATTTTATGCGCAAAGGTCATAATGGTATTGCGTAATAAAGCTTTGGGAAAGTTTTCATCTTTTCCAACACTGTCTAAATGATCTTTGATACCAAATATATAATATAAAATATTTTCAAATTCAGTTTTAAAATAATCAAAAGCGGTTTTATTGTCATAAGACTTATCTTTTAATTCAATGAGTAATTGAATATCTTCTAAAGAAATAACAGTTTTTGCCAGAGTTAAATAAATTAAAACCGCAATTTGATCTCGAGAATATTTCTTTTTTACGGGATTGGAAATCAATCCTTTTTTTACATAATTACTAATCATGGATTTCGTGACTTTTTCATGGGTTAAAGGATATAAAATCTCATTGATATAGTCTTGTGTCTGTTCTAAATATAAACCGACATTGGGTATTTCCATATACGATGGAAAATGAAATTGACGAATTTCTTCTTGTATTTTTTGATTCATAGTATATCACCTGATTGTATTATAGCACGTTTTAAAGGTTTTTGGAAAACTCTTGACAGAGTATTAAAGAACGCATAATATGGTTGTAGAGGTGCATAAAATGAATTATAAAATTGTGACAGATTCATCTTCAAATGAATTTCATTTAGAAGGTATTCCCTATCAAACTGTTCCTTTACGCATTCGAACAGAACAAAAAGAATACGTAGACAATGAAGATTTAGATGTAAAAGAAATGGTAGAGGATTTAAAAGTCATTAAATCCAAGAGTTCCACTTCTTGTCCAAATGCAGGAGAATGGATGGAAGCTTTTGAAGATGCCGATGTCATCTTTGCGATTACCATTAGTTCAAAATTATCGGGCAGCTATAATGCAGCTTGTATTGCCAGAGATGAATTTCCGGATAAGAAAATTGAAGTCATTGATTCTTTGAGTACTGGAGCGGAGATGCAGCTGATTGTTGAAAAAATTCTTTCTTGTATCACTCAGAAAATGGAATTTGAAGATATTGTATCTTCTGTGCATGAATATCAAAATCATATTCATTTATTATTTGCGTTAGAATCGATGAATAATTTAGCAAATAATGGTCGTGTTTCTCCAATTATTGCCAAGGGAGCTGGTTTAATTGGGATTCGTCTGATTGGACAAGCGAAAGATGGTGTCATTGATATGGTCACAAAGGCAAGAGGAAGAAATAAAACCATTAAGTCTTTGGTTTCCATTATTAAAGAAAAAGGATACAATGGTGGTAAGTTAAGAATCGATCATGTATTCAATGAAGAATGTGCCAATCAGTTAAAAGAAAGCATACTACAGGAATTTCCACAGGCACAAATTGTCATTGGAACGTGTAAAGGTTTGTGTAGTTTTTATGCAGAATCAGGTGGTATGATTGTCGGATTTGATGATTTGTAAGAAAAAAGTAGTAATTATTGGAAATGGTGT
>NZ_JBJEEY010000153.1:1578-5314 GCF_051873555.1 Floccifex sp.
TTTATAAAGAGGTAGATACAGCTGTTAATGTGGTTTTGATCAAAGAAGATGGGTCTCGTCATTTTTTAGTGAATCAAAATGGGTCTTTACGAAAATTATATTTAGATGATATTCCTTCTTTTTCAGGGGATATAATGTGTTTTGCTTCGATTTTTGTATATCCAGATTTCAAAGACAAAGAATTGTTTTCTTTATTTTCCTATGCCAAGAAACAAAAAATGAAAGTAGTAGTGGATATGACGCGTTGTAAAAATAATGAAACAGTTTCAGATTTACAACAATCGCTTCCTTTGATTGATTATTTGATTCCCAATGATACGGAGGCTATGTTGTTAACACAAACGCATTCACCTCAAGAAGCGGCTTTAAAATTCATAAAAGCCGGTGTGAAACATGTCATTATTAAATGTGGAAAAGATGGTTGTTTTGTACAAACTAAAGATGAATCGTATTGGGTAGAAGGATATAAAGTAAATTGTGTGGATACAACTGGAGCTGGCGATAGTTTTGTGTCAGGTTTTGTCAAAGGTTTGTGTATGGATTTATCATTAAAAGAATGCTGTGAAATGGGAAATGTATTTGGCAGTAAAAATGTACAATATATTGGAGCTACAACATGGATCAAGGGAGAACATTAGTTCTCCCTTAATGCTTGAAAAGCTTGTTTATTGACATTTCTTACACGCATTTCTAGTTCTCGTGCACTCATTCGACTAGCTCCACTTGCTAAAATGGAATTTTGAATCAATCCATCAGAAGTGGCTACCGTAATTTTGTATTTTCCTTTTAAATCATGAACAAGTTTTTCTATATAACTATCTGCAGTTTGTCCGTATTTGGTATAAATGACTTCGGTATCACCGGATTTTGAATTTCGAGAATAAGTGTCTTTTATTCGATAGGCATCAAAGACAATCATGACTTTAATATTTTTATAGCCTTGATAATTTTGAAGTAAAGAAATCAATGTATCACGGGCATAAGAAATATTTTCTTTGACATCGTCTTTTAATGAATTCCATCCATATAATTGATTATAACCATCGACAATCAAACACTCTGGTAGTTTTTCTTCAACTTTAACACGTTCATAAGAAAAATCGACTTTCTTTTTAGGTTTTGTGTATTGTTTCTTTTTATTCTGATTTTGACCGGAAATCATATTGAAAACACGTTGCACTTCTTCTTCCTTGATGTTGTATTTAACAGAAGAATAAGACGTTAATGAATTTTCTTTGGGTTTGATATGCATGTAGTTTTCCACTTCATCATAGGGAACATAGAAACCAGAGCCATGGGTACAGAAAACCGATCCTGTTGGATTTTTAAAGTCTTGTTCGCTGTCATAGCCAATAGAGGCAATAATTTCATCGGCGTCTTTGCATATATCATATCCATCTAATTGACAATTGTAAGTTCCTTTTCCTTTGGTGATCGCAATCACTTCATTTTGATAGTTCATCAATAAGCGAACGGGGCCTCTTCCTTTTATGGTCATAGTTCCATCAAGGTTTTCTTCAATAGTAACTGTAGCTTGTTTTGTTTCCAAGTCATATAGGGCTTTGGATAGACAGGAAGAATCTAAATTCAGTGTAAAAGAATAATAAGGTTCCAATAAAATGGATTTTGATTTTTTAAGTCCTTGTCGAATAGCTCGATAAGTTGCTTGACGAAAATCGCCGCCTTCTGTGTGTTTTAAATGACTTTTTCCAGCCACTAAAGTAATTTTCATGTCTGTAATATAAGAACCCGTGAGGACACCTTTGTGTTGTTTTTCTTGCATGTGCGTTAAAATCAGGCGTTGCCAGTTCATGGCTAAATCATCCATAGAGACTTCACTATCAAATTGAAGGCCACTGTTTCGTTTTAGTGGTTCTAATTTAACATGGACTTCGGCATAGTGTCGAAGAGGTTCAAAGTGTCCTACGCCATAGACTTCTTCCTGAATGGTTTCTTTATAAATAACTTTTCCTGTTGTAAATCCGACTTGTATGCCACTTAAATCATAAATCTTTTTTTGAAGTACTTCCATTTGGATGTCACCCATTAATTGAAGCGAAATTTTTTTGGTTTGTTCGTTGTATTCAATGCGCAACTGTGGGTCTTGACTCACTAAGATGTTACATGTTTTCATCATTTGAACAGGGTCTATCGTTTCTGGTAATAATAATTGATAGTTTAAATAGGCATTCAATAAAGGTTGTTCACTATCTTGTTCGATGCCCATGCCTTGTCCGACTTCAAAATGATGGAGTCCTTTTAGTACACAAATCATACCGGCTTGTGCCTCAGAAATCATTTGATAGTTTTTTCCATTATAAAGACGAATCTGATCGACTTTTTCTTCTTCGTTGATTTTTTGTTTGGTATATAAAGTTCCGCTTGTGATTTTGACATGGGTCAAGCGATTGCCTTGTTCGTCATTGGATATTTTATAAACTTTAGCACCAAATTCATTTCCGTATTGTTTATCCAATGAATAATCACATATGGCATCCATTAATTCTTCGATTCCAGTTACTTTTAAAGCACTTCCAAAGAAACATGGAAAACATTGTCTTTTAAATACGAGTTGTTGTATAGAAGAAATGGAAATGGTATTGGTGTCCATGTATTCGTTTAACAGGTCATCCGATAACATGGCTAGTTTTTCGTCTTTTTCTGTATCTGAAAAATCAATACATAAACTAGAACAGCGTTTTGTCAAATCCTTTAAAATGTCTTCTTTTGATATATAAGAAATATCCATTTTATTGATAAAACAAAGACAAGGAATGTGGTAGTGTTCTAAGCATTTCCAGATGGTTTGGGTATGGCTTTGAACACCGTCTTGTCCATTGATTAAAATAATAGCTAGATCTAATACTTGTAAAACTCTTTCCATTTCGCTGGAAAAGTCCATATGGCCGGGCGTATCAATGACATAGATGTCATTGTCTTTCCAGCTAAAATAGGCTTCTTTAGAATAAATGGTAATGCCTCGATTTCTTTCCTGGCCATCGTAATCTAAAAAAGCATCCTGGTGATCGACTCTTCCTAATTTTCGTATTTGTCCGGCTGTATATAACATACTTTCGATACAGGTTGTTTTTCCGGCATCAACATGGGCTAGAATGCCTACACATATTTTTTTTCTCATGTCATTAATGTAGCATAAAAATGAGGTTTTAAAAAGTTAGAAGATTTTGTAAAATAGAAAGAGTAGGATGGTGTGAAATTATGAAACAAGATACAAAGTGTATTCAAGCTGGATATAGTCCAAAAAACGGGGAATCAAGAATGATTCCAATTGTTCAAAGTACAACTTTTAAATATGATACAAGTGAAGATATGGGGAAATTATTTGATTTGGAAGCCGATGGTTATTTTTATACACGTCTTCAAAATCCAACCAATGATTATGTTGCCAACAAGATTTGTGCTTTAGAGGGTGGAACGGCTGCTATGTTGACTAGCAGTGGACAAGCCGCAAATTTCTATGCAGTATTTAATATTGCCAATAGTGGCGATCATGTGATTTGTTCGTCTACGATTTATGGGGGAACTTATAATTTATTTAATGTAACAATGCGAAAAATGGGCATTGAATTTACGTTTTTAAATCCGGATTGCTCAATGGATGAATTGGAAAATGCGTTTCAGGAGAATACTAAATGTGTTTTTGGAGAAACCATTGCCAATCCAGCTTTAAATGTATTTGATATTGAGTCCTGGGCAAAAAAGGCACATGAACATG
>NZ_JBJEEY010000154.1:0-5313 GCF_051873555.1 Floccifex sp.
GGTTTTAAATTGGCTTTTTTCTAAACCTCATCTAATTTTAGAGGTCCTTTAAAAATGTTGTTTTTAGATTAAAATAATCATTTTTTTATGTATTTTTCATATAAATCGTTTTATAAATGTTTTTTATAAAATAAAAAACTACATAAAATAGTATATTAAAGTGACAAAAAAATTATAATTTTATTATGAAAACAATTCAAGAATATGAAGACTACACAAGAGAAAGAATCACTAGCCTTAGACAGCAGAAAGGAATCTCTGAATATAAATTAAGCTATGATCTAGGGCATTCCAAGAGTTATATTAACAACATTACATCGGGTAAAACCTTACCCTCTATGAGCGAATTCTTTTACATATGTAATTATTTTAATATAAGTCCCAAAGAATTCTTTGATGATAAAGTCTCTAATCCAGCTCTTATTTCCTTAATTACGGAAAAACTAGTCCATTTATCCGATGACAATTTGTTGTTTATACTCGAACTTCTGAATCGATTAAAAGATTAGTCACATTGTTGTCACATTTCATAAAAAGTGACAAAAAAATGATAGGAGGAAAACCATTCTTTCTATCATTTTTTATATTGAAATGATCTATTTTATTAACGATTTCTTTATTATAACATCAGTGTAAAAAATATAACATTCACTCTGTTGTCTATTTGAAGATGGATAATATTCCAGAACATGAGATGAACTACCCCACCTGATACACAGTCACTTACTGTTCAGATCTGCAAATCGAATGATTTTCGGATTCAGCAGTCCAGATAACTTTACATTTGATGTGTTATTCGTCAAATACTGATTTGTTTGTTTCATTTTTCCATAAATCATAATTGGCTTTCAGCTGCTTTATTGCTGCAATTATCAACCATATCCAATAATATGAATCAATATAGTACACAATAAAATCGACATTAAAGTAATTTGTTACCTGAATTCCGATTTTACTACAGTGTTTCTAATCAGATTCGGAATTGGATAACATCATACGGTTTATATATCTATGCACACACTATCACAAGGTGATATAAGAAACAAGAAAAGCCACAGAATTGATGGATACTGTGGCAGCTACATACGCAGCTGTGTTCAAGCCAACACATGTATTTGGTGGAGTATTCTTTTTTCCCCGGGACATAACCTTCCAACTCATTGAATATTGGTATTGCAACAAGGAGTTTATTTCGTATTATAAAACAGTAGCAAAATATAAGACCTTAATCTAAATACCATTTTTGATATTCACAACAATCCCATGTTTAATATTATTTTCTAACAACCCAATATCCTTTTCTTTTACTTCCCATTCTTTCAATAAAACCATTATTTTTTAAATTAGCTATTGATCTTTCCACTGTTCTTTGTCCTAAATTATTTTCTTTTGCTATTTGACTCGCTGTAGCATCTGGACAAGTTAAAATATAACTTAATACTTTTTGATCCGAAGGCTTCAAATAACGATTTAAACCTTCATCTACATAATTACGATACAAAGGCCCATTATGTATACGATACTTCATAATACCATCATCAAAAGGAATCGTACATTTTATATACGTTTCTTCAATTTCAAAAACCTTATCACCATATTTTTTAACAATAACAGGTACTCCATGTCCTGTATGTTCTACTAAATCCAAGCTCAAAAAAATACGCATTAAAGTTGTATTTCTTGGCTTACTAACACCTTCAAAAAATGCTTTCTTTGTCATTCCCGCTGGCAAACCACCATGAGAAAGAATTTCAATACGATTGTCGAACATTGAAATCTGTGGTTCTGAAATAGTCCAGTCATTGTGAACAATCGCATTCAACAAAGCTTCATTCACACAGTCCATATCATAGAGATATTGATCAATTCTTGGTCGCATCAAGGTATTGGATCGACATATATTTTCTGAAATCAATTTATTTCTTATTTTTGTATAACTCGTTAATATACATCCATATCCAAAATCATATCTTTCTGATAATGAAGCTTTATTTGTGCTTTCAAATTTTACAAAAATAAATGGAATCATATTACGATCGGCCAATAATTCCGCCAATAAATTATATTCTCCTTTTTCATTTTTTAAGTTTAAATTTGTTTCAAAATGATCATTTACATGAAATCCTTTTTCTGAATAATAAATTTTCAATTCTCGAAAAGACAAATCACAAATATTCGACTTTTTCTTAAGCATATATTCACTATCCACAAAATTCTTTTCATATCGAATACGAATTTGTTCTGCTGTCATTTCTTTACATGTACTTCCTAGTCGAATTGTACAACCACTTGATGAAAAACCATATTTTTTTTGACAATAAATATTTTTTGTTCCTTTTTGAATATGAATCAAAATAAGTGGCATTCCCTTTTCAAATTTCACTTCTGTATACACTTCTTCTTGTGGATTGGGCTCAATTTGCATTGTAATCACATCTGAAATTTTACGAAGAGTATCATCTAATCGATTTACCCCAACTATTTCTCCATTATCTTTTATACCTACAACAATTATTCCGCCTTCTGTATTCAAAAACGATACAATTTCTTTGACAATTGATGTACTAAATTTTTCCTTTAATTCCATTGTTTCAGATTCAATATATTGATTCATAAAAACCACCTCAATAATAGTTTATTATATTTCCGTCAATTTATCAATTTTTCCGTCATTAATTGGCGGTTTATTCTATAACATAAAAGCGTCTTTATTTTTCTTTGAATTTACGTAAAGACTTCAATTAGATCGTATTGTTTGACAAAAGAAAATCAGGGATATGAAAACATGTATCGATTTGCGATTGAAAAGTTAATGAAATGGAAACAAAAACAGAAACCCCCTTATTATTGAAGGGCTCAGACATGGCTAATGAAAGAATTTGGTAAACAAGCATATACAAATACCATTTACATCAATTTTGATTCAAATACTAAAATGACTGATTTATTTGCTTCTGACTTAGATATAAATCGACTCATTATGGGCTTTGAACTCTACACAGGACAATAAATCTTGACAATTCTTTATTATTTTTTGATGAAATACAGGAAATTCCAAGAACATTAACATCGTTGAAATATTTTTATGAAAATGCTCTTCAATATCATATTATTTGTGTTAGCTCCTTATTAGGAAAAGTACAATTTCTTCAGTTATATCCACTTTCTTTTGAAGAGTTCTTGTACGCAACGAATAAAAAACAATATTATTTTGTAGGTGGTATGCCCAAAGTGGTAAAAAATTTTGCAGAAAATAAAGATTTCAATGAAGTTCGTGAAATTCAACATCAAATACTAAAAGCTTATGAAGACTTGAAAGCATTCAAGTTATTTATGGTTAACATCGGTTTATTGAGTTGTAAAGTTGGTCTTCATCAACAAACACTTTTAGATGGACATGCTTTATTTGTCGAATTCAAAGGAGCTCTAAGCGAACAATACGTTTGTCAACAACTCAAAACAATAGAAAATATAGACACATATTATTACACGAACAACAGGGGATCTTGTGAAATAAATTTTGTAATTGATACAGGTCAGCAAATCATTCCTGTTGAAGTAAAAGCAGAAGTGAATCTAAAAGCAAAAAGTTTATAAACCTATTATGAGAAATATTCACCTTCGATTTCAATTCGAACTTCTATGCAAGACTATAAAAATGAAGACTGGCTAATGAATATATCACTATATGCCATTCAACAAATTAAATATTTAACAAAATCCCACGTGAAATCTCCATCTTCTTAATGAAGATGGAGATATTTTATAGATTTGATAAATCATCTAATTCAATGATTGGTAAACTATCATACTTTTCTTGAATAAACATAATCATATACACAGGATAATATACAAGATTATCTTTTACTTCAACATTATAATTAGAAAACACAAAAGCTTCTTGAATACAATAATTTGATATTTCCATAATATTTTTCAATGCAGAATGTCTTTGATAACTTTTGCCACTTTTTACTTCAATTGGTAATACCTTTCCATTATACTCAATCACAAAATCCAATTCCCCAAATTTTTTACTATTATAATAATACAAATTGAAACCATGTGATTTTAGTTCCTGTGCTACTGCATTTTCAAATATAGCACCATTATTAATATCAATATTATTTGACAATAACTGCACTTTCGTTGCTTTCCCATATAAAGAAGTTAACAAACCAACATCGGATAAAAACAATTTAAATAAACTACTTTTTTCATTCAACAAAAGAGGCAAAGTTGGTGCACTCACATTATAAGTTGGTAAAGCAACACCAGCACTTTCTAACCATATAAACCCATTTTCGCTTCTTTCATAGCGCAATCCTTTTTTTATATCCGAAAAATTAAATCGCTTATTACTCGCATTTAATTCTGCTGGAATCAAATCATAGATTCTCGTTAATAATAATTTTTTATCATCGGTCTCATATCGAGTAAAATCTTTTTTGTATTGTAAGATGATGTCTTCATGTTCTTCGATAACATCAAATAAATTTCTTGTTTCCTGGAACTTATCAACAGCCGCTGGCATTCCACCAACAATCAAATATATTTTAAAGATATTCAGCATACGTTTATGAACTTCTTCATTTACTGGAATTTTATTGATAAATGATTTATATAACGAATCCTTTAAATCCTCAGTAAAATTATAAATTTGTAAAAATTCTTCGAAATCCAATGGATACATTGTAAATGTTCTTAAATATCCTACCGGACTAGATTTTATATTTCTTAATTCGACACCTAATAAAGAACCACTAAATATATATCGAAACGAACCCTCATCAACCCAAAATTTAATTTTTGTAGTTAATTCTTTAAATTCTTGAATCTCATCAAAGAAAATAAATGTTTCACCTTTTATGAATGATTGTCTTGTAAATAATGACAGATTTGTAATCATATCATCTACCGATTCACTATTTTCTAGCAGTCTAACTATTTCAGGTGTATTCAGTAAGTTGAACTCTATGTAGTGACATCCTTCATCTTTTAATACTTTTCGAATGACAAATGTTTTACCAACTTGACGGGCACCATCAATAAGTAAAGCTTTTTTACTTTCTTTTATCCATTTCCGAATATTTTTTTCAATTTTTCTTTGAAGCATATTATCACCTATATAAATTTTACAACTCTTATGGCATTTATACAATCAAATATAAGCTTGAAATGACATTTTTTCTGATAAAATTTAATGATATTTGACATTTTTTCATTTAAAAAGCAACAACTACACTTCTGTTAACAAGAATGCCATATATAATGGAAGTGTTAATATCTGATCTGTACGGCCAATATTATAGT
>NZ_JBJEEY010000155.1:0-5263 GCF_051873555.1 Floccifex sp.
AGGCTGATTCCAATATCTCCTGGCTTCATAAATATTTTGAGAATGAGATCAATCCTTGTATTATTGTATCACTTTTACAAAAGTTCTTGAAAAATTTTTCAGAAAAATTTTATGAAAACAAAGTTTTATGATATGATACAAAGGTATAGGTGAGAATATGAATGAATTAGAACAAGCAAGAAAAGACATTGAAGTCATTGATCAAGAAATGGCAAAGCTGTATGAACAACGAATGGATGCCGTTAAACATGTAATTCATTATAAAATGGAAAACAATTTACCGGTTTACGACAAAAATCGAGAAGATCGTTTGATTGAAAAAAATCGTAAATATATTCAAAATACAGAATATGAACCCTATTACATTGATTTTTTAAAACATGTCATGAATATTTCAAAAGAATATCAAAAAAGCTTACAAGCCCAGGATATTGTTGCGTATTGTGGAATTAAAGGTGCTTTTGCACATATGACATGTCAAAAACTATTTCCATCCAATCCATCTATTGGTTTATCTACATTTGAAGATGTATTTGAAGCTGTTGTACAAAAAAAAGTGCAATACGGTATCATACCCTTTGAAAATACCAATTCCGGATTAGTAGGGGAAGTCTTAGATGCCTTGAATGCCTATCCCGTTTATATTCAGGAAACCTATAATCTAAAAGTAGAACAATGTTTGCTGGGACTTCCTGAAGCCACTTTAAAAGACATAGACATTGTCTATTCCAAAGACCAGGCTTTATCGCAGGCTCGTGTATTTCTACAACAATTAAATGTTCAAACCGTTGCCTATCCCAATACAGCCATGGCTGCTCAATACGTGGCCAATGAAAAAGATATTCATAAAGCTGCCATTGGTGCAAAAGAAAACGCTAGTTTTTATGGTTTGAAAGTATTGGCTACCAATATTGAAGAAAACAGTCAAAATACCACAAAATTTATGGTTATTGGGTTGCAATCCTCAAAAAAAGGAAACCGCTTTAGTTTAAGTTTAGTCATTGAACACAAAGCCGGTTCTTTGGCTCAAGTTATTGATGTGATTGGAAGACATGGTTTAAATATGCAATGTATTCAGTCGCGTCCAATAAAAGGAAGACCCTTTGAGTATTTCTTCTATATTGAACTCGATGGAAATTTAAAAGAAGAAAAAGTCAAATCTTGTTTAAATGACCTCGAAAACATTTGTGAAAGTGTGAAAATTTTAGGAAACTATACATTAAAGGAGGATGAATCACTATGAGTTTTGTCAAAGACAGCGTCAACAAAAAACCAATCGTCGATACCGTATTTGCGGTAGCTGCGAAAGCCAAAGAAGCTAAAGCACAGTTAGGAGACGATGCGGTTGTGAATGCAACAATTGGTTCTTTATTTGGAGAAGATGGACAATTGGTTGCATTGGATTGTGTATTTAATTCTTTGAAAAATATGGACAATCGATCTATGGCTGCCTATGCAGCTAGCTTTACAGGAAACCCTGATTTTAAAGAAACCGTTTATGAATGGGTATTAAACGGAAATAGCACATTGGCCCATGATATCATTGCCACTCCTGGAGGAACAGGAGCTGTGGATATGACAATTTCAAATTGTCTAGATGCAGGACAAACACTGGTGATTCCTAGTCTTGCCTGGGGTTCTTATAACTTAATGGCTGAAATGAATAATATTAATACTGTAAAATATAATTTATTTGAAGACGATCACTTTAATTTAGATTCATTTAAAGAAGCTTGTCAAAGCGCTATGGCTACTCAAGATCGATTGGTTGTGATTATCAATGATCCTTGTCACAATCCATCTGGTTATTCTTTATCAAAAGAAGAATGGCAAAGTGTAGTTGAATTCTTAAATGAATGCTCAAAAACACATTCAGTTGTTTTATTAAATGACATTGCCTATATTGATTTTTCATATCAACAAGAAAAAGCAAAAGAATATATGCAAACATTTGATCAAATCAGTGAAAACGTTGTTGTTGTGATTGCCTTTAGTTTATCAAAATCCATGACATCGTATGGACTTCGTTGTGGAGCCGCTATTATTCTTGGAAAAACAGAACAAGCGGTTCAGGAAGTTAAAATTGTATTTGAAAAAAATGCCCGTGCTACTTGGTCTAATATCAATAACGGAGCCATGCATATGTTTGTAGATGTTATCAAAAATCACAAAGAAGAATACAATGCAGAACGAATGAAATATGTAAATTTATTAAAAGAAAGAAGCGAAATTTTTGTCAAAGAAGCCAATGAAGTGGGATTAAAACATTATCCATATAAAGAAGGATTCTTTGTGACACTTTCTATGGACAATGAAACAAGAGATGCCTATCATGAAGCTTTGATGGAAAAACACATTTATACAGTAAAAGTGAATCAGGGAATTCGAGTAGCGATTTGTTCGTTATCGGTTGATAAAATCAAGGGTTTAGCAAAACAAATGAAAGAAATTTTAGACACAGTGGCTTAGTCCATTGTGTTTTTTTATGGCATAATGGAAGTATGAGTAAATACAATAAATTATGGGAATATATCCAAAAAGAAGAATGCTTTTCTTTGACTTTTGATGAAATTGAAAATCTTTTAGAATTTCCATTGGATCATTCATTTCTTTCCAATAAAAAAGAATGTATTTCTTATGGCTATGAAGTAGAAAAAATTTCAATGAAAGAAAAAAAGATATTGTTTTCAAAGATTCAGATTCGAAAATTAGAAAAAGGAGATGAAAAAACATTAATTCAAGTCACAAAAAAATTTCGAAATGAAGTCATTTCAAAAGAAAAAGCAACTTCCATTCTAGAAAATAAAGATATCTGGGTTACTGTTGCCTATAGTCAAAAAAATATTATGGGCTATATTTTAGCTTATGTACTGAAACGAATTGACAATGGAAACGATATGTTGATGATTTATCATTGTTTTGTATCCGATAGTTATCAAGGTCATCATATTGGACAACAACTAATGGAAAAAATTTTAGAAGATGCCAAAGATATGCATTATACGTTTTTGATTACACAAGAAAATAATAAAGCAGCCAATGCGTTATATACAAAATGTAATGGACAATTACATGAACAAAATAAAAATATATATTATTGGTATCAAAACGCAAAACCAAAACTATAGGAGAAAACTATGAGTGATTTATTTGATTATTTAAGCTGGCGAAGTGATTTGGATTTGAATCAAGATTCGTTTCATGAAATGGATGCCCTTATTTTTTCTCGTTTGTCTTATATTCCATTTGATGGAATTGTATCGGAAGACTTTAAAGAAACAATTTCACTAAAAGAAGCAGCAAAAATATTTATAGAACAAGAAAGAAAAGTATATAAAAATGAAGATTTACGATTGTTAAAAGAATTGATGCAAGCCCCTCGTTATATGGATTGTTTACTCTGTGGTTATGTCAATCAAATCGAAACAGAACAAGAAAAACAATTTAGTGCCTTATGTATTCAATTGAATAAAAAATTAACATGTATTTCTTATCGAGGAACCGATAATACTTTTGTAGGATGGAAAGAAGACTTCAACATGGCTTTTATAACACCGGTTCCCAGTCAAAAATGTGCGATTGCATATTGTAACCAAGCCATGAAAAATATTTTATCTCATTTTATTTTGGTGGGACACTCTAAAGGAGGAAACTTAGCGGTTTATGCTTCTTGTATGTTAACAAAGCGAAATCAAAAAAAGATTGCAGCGGTTTATAATTTTGATGGACCAGGATTTGAGTCTTCATTCTTTGAACAAAGTCATTATATAGAAATGCAAGAAAAAATTATGACTTTTATTCCTCAAAGTTCGGTTGTAGGTTTGTTGTTAGAACACAAAGAAAAACACAATATTGTATTAAGTGATACAGTAAGCATTCTTCAACACGATGTATATTCATGGCAAGTCCATCAAAATCAATTGATTCGTTGTGAAGAATTGACAAAAGATAGTCAGGTCATTGATGCATCCATAAAAGAATGGGTATCTCAATTGGATGTGAATCAACGTCAACAATTTGTAGATGCTTTATACATGGTATTAAAGGAAACAGATATTCAAACAATTGAAGAATTTTCGTCTCAAAGTATTAAAAATATAGGAAAATTGATGTCTTCTTTTAAAAATATGAGTGAAGAAGATAAAAAAAATATAGGAGAAACAATTCAACAGTTTCTCAAAATTATATTCAAAAAAATACGATAATTAGTTTTTAAATACAAGATTTGGATAAATTTCTTTCATTGTTTCATTGGGATAGAGAACATCAATGAATTCTTCGACTTTATTTTGCGGAAGAATATGTTGTTCTCTATTCATCCATCGATAGACAACAAAACCACTAATGGCATAATCTAATATCAAAAAAACAGTAGCTGCGATAGTTAATGTTTTTTCGATTTTATTAGATATTTTTAAAATAAATTGTGATAGAAGAGGATATAAGTCTTTAATCCAGAAAATACCTAATAATCCCCAGAAAATAGAATACAATAAACAAATTCTTCCATTGATGTTAAAAGGATAACCACTGTAATCCCATGAAGTAGAACCAAATAAAAGTTCCTGAAAATAAGAACAAAAATATTCGACAACGGATCCTACAACAAAACCGCCAATAAAAGATAACCACACACCATGGTTTCTGTATTTATATAGAAAAAATGTCAAACAAGCTGCACCTAGTCCATAAACAAGGTTGAAAGGACCAATAATGGTACTTGTTCTAGATTCGATGTATCCGTTTTTGAATAAACAAAACAACATCTCCACAATGACACCTGCAAACGATCCAAAAAAGAGGATTAATAAAAGCTTATAAATATTGACACCTTTTGCGAAACGATTCGACTTAGATTCCTGGTAATCGATTTCAGTATTAGAAGGCAGTTGTTTTTTATCAACATCTTTTTTACGAGCCTTCAATTCATCTTTCATCATTTCCGTTTCCAATAACGAGCGATTGATGTTGTTGGCACTTCTTTGAAGGGATTGAAGACGATTTTCAATCTGTTCATCTAAATCTGGTATTTCAATTTCACCTGATTCATTTTTTGCCATATCTAAGTATAAAGACTCTAATTGTTCTTGTTCAAAAGTGATTTCTTTTAGTAAATTTATACTTTCTTCTTCTAATTTTGTACGATTCATAGAATTATTCTACTATCAAATCAGATAAAAATCTATTTCGGTGCTATACTTATATAGTACCTGACTTTAGAGGTTGAAAATAAAAAATGGTGCAAACTCACTGAAAATTCAGC
>NZ_JBJEEY010000156.1:0-27957 GCF_051873555.1 Floccifex sp.
AGGTGGCTCAATTTTAAACTGATAAGGTGGCTCAATTTTGGATTGACAAATACATGAATATTTCATTTTTATTTTTGCACCAAATTTCTTCTTGCGTTAACATATTGTTTTTATCTTTTTGTTCATCTATAAAATCATAAATACTTATAAATGGAGGACAGCCATTTTTATTTGCTGACATTTCTTTATAAATAAAATCTTGTTCCAGAATAACGAAACAAACCATTTTGAGTTGCATATTTTGTACCAAGTAAATGAGATAAATTTTCTGGAGCTGTCTTTACAACAATAGATTCATTTTTGTTCGTAGTAAAAATGTAATAATAACCTAATATATTTTCGTTAAAATATTCATAATTTCTTCTAATAACAGTTTCCATATACAATACCTTAAAAAAAAATGAGCAAAAGCTCAAATTTTGATTGGAGATATTCTACTTTCAAATATCCAGGGACCCCATTATTTTTACCCCGGGGAACAGGGTGACGGGCCAATCACATCCGTTTCGTTTAAGCTTGGTCAGCTGGTTCTTATGTAAACAGAGATTACACTTATCTAGTTCAGCATACTCCTTTCGAAGTAAACCTACTAATCACTCCCTATCCAAGGATTAACGCACCCAGGCTTACGGAAGATTATGATAATTCACCTTCACTAATAATATACCACATTTTTCTAAAAACAAAAGAAAAAATTCGGCTATTCGTTATATGTTTTTTAGAACAATTAAGTTTAAGCTTTTTCAATTTCTTTTAAATATCTTGATAATGCATCTTGCCAAGTTGGTAAAGGCGTAAATCCATTTTTAATAAGTTTGGATTTATCTAAACGAGAATTAAATGGACGAGCTGCTTTTGATAATCCATATTCTTCTGTACTAACTGGAATCACTTTTGTATCATAACCAGCTTGTTTAAAAATTTCACACGCAAAGTCATACCAGGAAATATAGCCTCCTTCATTTGTGGCATGATAATAGCCATATTTGTCTGTTTCAATCATATCCACTAATAATCGAGCTAAGTCATAAGTATACGTTGGTGTTCCAATCTGGTCATTCACAACTCTTAATGTGTCATATTTTTTTCCAATATTTAACATAGTTTTAATGAAATTATTTCCATTTAATCCAAATACCCAGGCAATACGAACAATAAAATATTTATCCAAAATAGAAGAAACAGCTAATTCTCCTTCTAATTTCGTTTGTCCATAGACATTTAATGGCTTATAGTCTTTACAATCTGGCTGCCATGGCGTACTTCCCTGTCCATCAAAAACATAATCCGTGGACAAATATAAACACTTGCAATCCACTTTTTTTGCCGCTTTGGCCATATTTTTAGTTCCTGTGGCATTGACTAAACGAACTTTTTGTACTTTGTCATCATCTTCCGCTAAATCCACAGCCGTCCACGCTGCACAATGAATAATGGCATCGGGTTGAATGGATTCAATGGTTTCCATAACCGCTTTTTCATTGGTAATATCTAATGAAACATATTGTGCTTTTGTTACGGCACTACCATCTTGAATGCCACTATAGGTTTCATGGATATCACTTCCAATTCCAATATGCCCTCTTTTTTCTAATTCATTGATCACATCGTGGCCCAATTGACCACCGACTCCTGTCACAAATACTTTCATGAATTCTATGCTCTTCCTTTTTCTACATACATTTTGTCAAAATAATTTTGATATTCCCCAGAAATGATATTTTCCCACCATTCTTTATTGTCTAAATACCATTGAATAGTCATAGGAATACCTGTATCAAATGTGTATTTGGGTTTCCAGCCTAATTCTGTTTCTAATTTCGTTGGATCAATGGCATAGCGCATATCATGTCCTTTTCGATCCGATACAAAAGTAATTAAAGATTCTGGTTTATTTAAAGCACGTAAAACTGTTTTGACAACTTCTAAATTCGTTCTTTCATTGTGTCCACCTACATTATAGACTTCCCCTACACGACCATTTCTTACAATTAAGTCAATCGCAACACAATGATCATATACATGTAACCAGTCTCTGACATTTTCTCCAGTTCCATATACAGGAATGGTTTCATCATTTAATGCACGAGAAATAATTAATGGAATTAATTTTTCAGGGAAATGATATGGCCCATAGTTATTGGAACAACGAGAAATGGTTACAGGTAAACCATATGTTCGATGATACGCCAATACAAATAAATCGGCACTGGCTTTAGCCGAAGAATATGGTGAACTTGTATGCAATGGAGTATTTTCTGTAAAGAATAAATCTGGACGATCTAAAGGTAAATCTCCATACACTTCATCAGTAGAAACTTGATGATATCTTTGAATTCCATATTTTACACAAGCATCTAATAAAGTAGTGGTTCCCATCACATTTGTCTTCACAAAGATTTCTGGATCTTCAATACTTCGATCCACATGCGATTCCGCTGCAAAGTTTACAACAACATCAAATTTTTCTTTTTCAAATAAATCCATAATAAATGGACGATCAGCTATATCGCCTTTTATAAATTTATAATTTGGTTTATCTTCTACTGGTTTACAAGTTTCTAAGTTACCAGCATATGTTAATTTGTCTAAATTCACAATCATATCTTCTGGATATTTATTCACCATATAATGAACAAAATTCCCACCAATAAAACCAGCACCACCTGTTACTAAAATTTTCATATCTTATTCTCCTTCATATACAAATTGATTCTTTGAATTTTCTAAAGTTGGACCTTCTTTATCTTTTTGTGATAAAACCGGTTCAATTCCATTTAATAAAGTACCCCAGTCCACATGAACTGTTGGATCATCATAGCGCATACCACCTTCAGATTCTTTATTATAGACGTTATCGACTTTATAACGGAATTCTACATCATCACTCAATGTTAAAAAACCATGCGCAAAGCCTTGTGGAATAAAAAATTGACGATGATTTTCTGCACTTAATTCAACACTCACCCATTGAGCATAGGTAGGTGATCCTTTTCGAATATCCACAGCCACGTCAATGACTTTTCCTTTTGTACAGGAAACCAGTTTAGATTGAGCATACGGTGGATTTTGCCAATGCAATCCTCTTAATGTTCCTTTTTGCGCACTAAAAGACATATTATCCTGGACAAATTCTACACCAATACCTAATTTTTCATATTTTGGCTTGGAATATGTTTCTGTAAAATATCCTCTATGATCTCCAAACACATCCGTATCAATAATCAATACCCCAGGAATTTTTGTTTCTGTTACCTTCATCTTTTCACCTACTTAATATATTTACGATCAATAATTTTCTTTAAATATGCACCGTATTGATTCTTTTTATAAATTTCATATGTATCCACTAATTGTTCTTTAGAAATCCATCCATTTTCATACGCAATTTCTTCTAAACAAGCAATTTTACGATGTTGATGCTCTTCAATGGTTTTGACAAAATTTGTTGCATCGACTAAAGATTCATGTGTACCAGTATCTAACCAGGTAAATCCGTCGCCTAATAAAGTCACATTCAATTCATTGTTTTCTAAATAAATACGATTTAAATCGGTAATTTCTAATTCTCCACGTGCACTTGGTTTTAAATTCTTGGCATAGTCAACAACTTTATTGTCATAGAAATATAAACCCGTCACCGCATAATTGGATTTTGGTTGTTTTGGTTTTTCTTCTAAAGAAACAGCTTTACCATTTTCATCAAATTCAACCACACCAAAACGTTCTGGATCTTCTACATAATACCCAAATACAGTGGCTCCTTTTTCTTGACTGGCAGCCTGTCTTAATCGCTTTGTCAAACCATGTCCATGGAAAATGTTGTCACCTAAAATCATGGCACAACTATCGTTTCCAATAAAATCAGCTCCTAAAATAAAAGCCTGTGCCAATCCATCTGGACTTGGTTGTACAACATACGATAATTCCACACCAAATTGATGTCCGTCTCCTAATAATTCTTTAAATCGAGGTGTATCGTCGGGTGTTGAAATAATTAAAATATCTTTGATTCCTGCTTGCATTAAAATTGACATTGGATAATAAATCATTGGTTTGTCATAAATTGGAAGTAATTGTTTACTCGTAACTTTTGTTAATGGATATAAACGCGTACCACTTCCACCTGCTAAAATAATACCTTTCATAATGAAACTCCTTTACATGTATACTAATATTAAACCCTTACGTAACGTAAGGGTCAAGTTTTATTCACATAGTTTTATGATGCATTCTTTTTTAAAGAAAGAAATACCATATCCAATACAGTTTCTATAACCCTGTGCTTGAATACCTTCTCTATATTTCTTTTCTTTCATTTGATTTACAGCACTCTGTGCATCATCAAATAAATTTGCGGCACACTTAGAATGTTTACACTCCAAAACAATGGCTTTATCAAGTACAGTATTTGGATAAATACAAACATCAAATCGACCATTTCCTGATTCCTGATTGGATTTTACTTTCTGATTATTGAAAATGCCAATCAGAAATCCATGATAAAAAGATTCAGAATTATCATAATAACTGATACTTCTCATCAGAAGATCATTCATTAATGAAATAGCTTGTAATTCATTTCCATTTTTCAATGCCTGCAACAAAGGATGAATCCGTTGATTTTTATAATTGATAAAATAAGAATCAAAGGACTTAATATAAATTTCAAGAACTTCTTTATTCGGTATCTGTAATTGATACAAATCCCCATTTCTTCCAACCACTTTCAAATAGCCCGTAAACAATAGAAAACTATATATATTCTGTATATCATCCATTTCTCGATACGTTAATTCTTCTTTGATTGTCTTTTCAATACATTCATGATGAATCAGCTTTTCAAAGTCTTCATGAAGATTTCCATCGTCGGCCTGTATATATTGAACCACTATATCATTACTACTGGAATTGGCCCAGAAAGAAGTCGGAAGTGAATCAAAGTCCTGTTTTTTTGTCAGTACATATTTCAAAGTCGACCATGGATTATAGATTTCTGTTTTTCCAAAACGATAGCCATCATACCATTCCCTGACTTCATCAAAACAACAACTCAATTCATAGTCTTCTAACATCTTTTTGATTTCTTCTTCTTTGAATCCAAAACAATCTGAACAATAGGAATCCATCAAAGAATAGACATTAAAATTATTCATGCCTGTAAAAATACTTTCTCTGGCAATTCTTAGACAACCTGTCAGAATTCCTTTTTGCAGCGCTTCATTGGTTTTTAGAGAAGAACTGAATACAGTTCTTAAAAAGTTAACCATTTCATCGTAATACCCGTATTTATAAGCCGCCTGTAAAGGTACATCGTATTCATCTATTAATAGAATGACTTTCTTTTTATAGACTTTATAAATGCATTTTGAAATGTAATATAAACTCATTCCTAGTTCGTTAACATCAGCTTCTTCATCGTAAAATTTTAAAAGTCGATTTATTTCTTTTTGACTTATAACATCTGATTCAAGAAGTTCACTATACTGATCCATTATTTGAGAAATCAAACAGTTGAACAAAAATATCTGCTGATCCATTGTAGAAAAGCTCATATCTTTTAAAGTCAGGAAAAGAACGGGATACTGGTTTTGATGTTCTAAAGCTTTTTTATCCTGACTGACTTTTAGTCCATCAAATAGATATGCATTTTCTTTTTCTTTATCTGAAAAGAAATAATAGAGCATATTCATATTCAATGTCTTTCCAAAGCGTCTTGGCCGAGTAAACAATACCACTTTTTCATCGATTATATTGGAAATCAATTGTGTTTTATCAATATAATATGATTTTGTATCAATCATTTCTTTAAAGTTTTCAATTCCAATCGGTATTCGTTTCATTCTCTCACCTGCTTTCTTTTTCTGAATGACTTTGTATAATTATACATTGTTTTTGATAGAAAGAAATTCCATATCCAATCATATTTGGAAAACCATTTTCTTTCAATTCATTGTAGGAATTATTGTGTTTGCTGGCTTCTATTGCCGTTTCTATTAAATCCGAAGTCGAATGCGCTAATTCACATTGTACTGAAATTCCTTTTTCTTCTCTATGAACTGGAATCAATACAATTTCAAATTCATTTTCATTGATTATATTCGATTCTAAATAATATCTTTTCCATCTTAATAATTCCATCATGCAATCATAATAAAAATGAAAGATATCTTTTATAGATTTGAAAAGAATTTTATTTAATATTTGTATGCTTTGATTAACATCTTCTTTTATTAGAGCTTGCATAAAAGAATTCCGGTTTTCTCTTATCTGTTTTTGAAACCATTCTTCAAAACTATTTTTATAAATTTGTAAAACTTCTTTATTCGGAATCTGTAATTGATACAAATCCCTATTTCTTCCAACCACTTTCAAATAGCCCGTAAACAATAGAAAACTATATATATTCTGTATATCATCCATTTCTCGATACGTTAATTCTTCTTTGATTGTCTTTTCAATACATTCATGATGAATCAGCTTTTCAAAGTCTTCATGAAGATTTCCATCGTCGGCCTGTATATATTGAACCACTATATCATTACTACTGGAATTGGCCCAGAAAGAAGTCGGAAGTGAATCAAAGTCCTGTTTTTTTGTCAGTACATATTTCAAAGTCGACCATGGATTATAGATTTCTGTTTTTCCAAAACGATAGCCATCATACCATTCCCTGACTTCATCAAAACAACAACTCAATTCATAGTCTTCTAACATCTTTTTGATTTCTTCTTCTTTGAATCCAAAACAATCTGAACAATAGGAATCCATCAAAGAATAGACATTAAAATTATTCATGCCTGTAAAAATACTTTCTCTGGCAATTCTTAGACAACCTGTCAGAATTCCTTTTTGCAGCGCTTCATTGGTTTTTAGAGAAGAACTGAATACAGTTCTTAAAAAGTTAACCATTTCATCGTAATACCCGTATTTATAAGCCGCCTGTAAAGGTACATCGTATTCATCTATTAATAGAATGACTTTCTTTTTATAGACTTTATAAATGCATTTTGAAATGTAATATAAACTCATTCCTAGTTCGTTAACATCAGCTTCTTCATCGTAAAATTTTAAAAGTCGATTTATTTCTTTTTGACTTATAACATCTGATTCAAGAAGTTCACTATACTGATCCATTATTTGAGAAATCAAACAGTTGAACAAAAATATCTGCTGATCCATTGTAGAAAAGCTCATATCTTTTAAAGTCAGGAAAAGAACGGGATACTGGTTTTGATGTTCTAAAGCTTTTTTATCCTGACTGACTTTTAGTCCATCAAATAGATATGCATTTTCTTTTTCTTTATCTGAAAAGAAATAATAGAGCATATTCATATTCAATGTCTTTCCAAAGCGTCTTGGCCGAGTGAAAAATACCACTTTTTCATCGATTATATTAGAAATCAATTGTGTTTTATCTATATAATATGATTTTGTATCAATCATTTCTTTAAAGTCTTCAATTCCAATGGGTATACGTTTCATATTTTTATTATATCATGGTTTTTATTTCTTATTGCATTGAAACAAACATGCTTCTTTTGTGATTTGTATGCTTCCATTTTGTTTGATTTTTTCTTCAATAAATTGATAAAATTCATCGACTCTTTTTAATAATTTTTCATTTTGATTGCCATGACACGATAAAACATAATCCACTAAATGAGAGGCATTTGTGACAACTAAGGTATCGTTGTATTCAAAGCATTCAATATTATTAAAATAAGGTTCTAATAATTTTTTTCCGTTTTCTTTTCCAAATTGTTCATTTAAATTGGTTTTGGATAAATAAATGGAATCATCGAATTCATGTACAAGTTCTCCTATTTCTTTCATATGGTTTTTCGAATAAGTAGAACAATAAAAATATCCATTTGATTTTAAGACTCGATGTATTTCTTTTAAACCTTGATGAATGTCTTTTAAATAAAACAAGACATGATTGGCTATAACACAGTCAAAGAAATCTTTTTTAAAGGGAATGTTTTCACATGGAAAAACCATAAAACTAAAATCATCGCTTAATTGTTTCTTTATGTCTTCAATCATTCCATAGGAAGAATCTGATAAAAAGATTTGTCGATTTCTTAATTCAATGTTGTTGTTTTTCCATAATTGTCCATTTCCACAGCCTATTTCTAATAATGAATTAATTTTAGAAAATTGAATCTTGGAAAAAACCCAAGAAAACCAGTCAACTTTATTTTGGGAATATAATTCATGTAAGTTAATCCGTACTTTTAAGTTATTGGAATTTTTATAGGACTCAATCATTTCATCGTCTCTGGACAATAAATTCAAAACTTCAATCACTTTATTCCAGTTCATTCCCTGGTTTTGAATGGTATCCATTGTCAAGGTTAAAGATTCCTTAATACTGTTGTAGGTTTGGATTCGACTTTCAATTAAATCTCTTTGCATCTGCAAAGACTTTATAATATCTTCTTCTTTATTTTGATTGGATAAAAAAGAAACAATTTCTTCAATGGAAAAGCCTAGATTTCGCAATAAAACAATTTTCTGAAGTCGAAATAAATCTTGATTGCTGTATTGACGATAGCCGTTTTCACATACAAAAGAAGGCTTTAATAAGCCTACTTGATCGTAATATCGAATGGTTCTTTCACTTACATTTGCTAACTTGGCAAATTTACCGGTTGTATAATATTGTTTCATACATGTCATCCATTGTCTTTTTTAAAGAATTATAGGTAAAATACTTTTTATAGATGTCTAAACAATTTTGTCTTCTTTCCAATTGAAAAGAACTATTTTCTTCACATATACAATATGCCATGTGTTTATAATTCAAAGCATCTATATTCCATCCTAGATTGTATTGATCCACTAAAGAATATGTATCTCCTTGAATGGTATTGATCAAAGGAAGCCCGGCCCATAAATAATCCAGTGACTTCATGGTTAAGCCAACAACTACACTAGGTTTCATAATATTTAAGGCATAGTGACAATGATCAAATATTTCTTTTTTAGCCTTTGCATCATAGATTTCTTTATAATCTACAACATTGATTCCATTTTCTAAACAAGAAGAAATCAATTCTTTTTTATTTTCTCCGTTTCCAATTATATGTAAGCGAACTTTTTTATATAAAGAACATTCTTTTAAAAATTGAACAATAAATGGAATATCAATAATATGATTGATACTTCCCAAGTAACAAATCTCTAATGCTTCATTTAAAGCAACATGAGATGGAAGAGAATCTTCTTTTGTCCAGTAAAGTGTTTGACAATTAGAGTCTAATTTTAATTTTTCTTTAAATAAATCACATTCCGTAAAGACAAAATCGGCATTTTGAATATAGGAATCTCGCATATTTTTCCATAAAGTAAATGGAAAATGATTTTTAAAATGATGGATAGGCATAGTTTCTGGCCATAAATCCAATACATCAAAAATTAATTTCACATTGTTTTCTTTTTTATATTCACTCATAGTTTTGCATAAACTATTACAAGGAATCATGCAATGAATGACATCTGGACAAATGTCTTTCATTTTTTGCTTGGTTTTTTGGGCAAATTCATAGTGATTTTGTAAACGTTCAATGCTTAAATTTCTTTGATAGGAACAAACACGTATTGTGACATCGACTAAATCAGAAACGAGTTTTTCTTTTTTTCGATGCGAAAAAGAAGAAGATACAACAATGACTTCATTTCCTTTTTCTTCGTAATATTTTTTTATTGTTTTGACACGTTCAAAATACGTATCAAAAGCACATACAATCGCAACTTTCATTTACTTTCCTTCTGTTAACTGGATACTGGATTCAAAATCTACGACTTGATAATCCAATCCCGGATATATACTCAATGCTTTATCGTATACACAATTTCCAAATGCTTTATTGACTAATTTACCAACTTTTCCTGGTACTAGACTCGATAAAAATACACTTGGTTTTAATGTTTTAGATACAATGACTTTATGATTATGAACCTTGGCAACTTGTTTCATAATTTGTGTTGTACTAACGTATTCTTTATTTTGTGGAAAGAAAATTCCACCTTTTTGAACCAAAATAATTTGCGCAACTAGTTCACATAAATTATCGATATATAAAATCGATCTCTGGTTATCAAAATCCGGTAATATAAAACTCTTTTGAGCAAGCTTTGCCAGCAATGGATAATTTCCTTTGCTTCCTTTTCCATAAATCATTGGCGGACGAATTGTAACAACCTGGAATTGTTTATTCATCAATTCACGAATTTTCTTATCAGCTTGCCACTTGGAATCACCATAGAAATTCGTTGGAGAAGGTTTTGTGGTACGCGTAATATAAACTTTTTCTTTACATGAACTATTTTGTCCATAAACAATCATACTTGACATAAAAATAAATTGTTTAACTCCTTCATTTTTTGCTTTTTTTGCACATTCAAGTGCTAAATCACAATTAATGTCATAATATAATTTCTTTTCTTCTTCATTGATAGAATCTATATCAGCATGGGCAATACCGGCTACATGGAAAATGGTATCGTATTTTGAAAAGTCATAGTCTTTCCACTTTGGATTTTTCATATCCAGTGTATCAATTTCAAAATTTTCCTGATATTTTTTATAGGCATATTTTTCAAAAGATGTTCCAATATAAGAATCTTTACCAGTAATTAATACTTTTCTTTTCTTTTTAAAATTGACTTTAACTTCGTCTTTAAAACCAATTTGATCGTATTGACTTGATAAAGTTCCTGTTCCTCCTTCAACAACACCATCATGCGCTAAAACCGATGAAATTGTTTTAAAGAAACATTTAATATCCATACATAAACCTGAAATACTATTTTTTTGAAGAGCTCTTGTATATTCACCATCTAAGCTTGCTTTTACATCAATTTCCAGTTCATCTCTTCCATTGACTTGTGCCCAACCCGTTAAGCCTGGTTTGACATCATTGGCTGCATATAAATCTCTTTGCGCAATTAAGTCTTTTTGATTCCATAAAGCTGGACGAGGACCAACGGTTGTGATATTGCCTACAAAGATATCCCAGATTTGAGGAAGTTCATCCAATGAATATTTACGTAAGAATTTTCCAACACGTGTAATATATTGGTCTGGGTTTTCTAACATATGGGTTGGTACATCATGTGGTGTACTCATTTTCATGCTTCTAAATTTATGAAGCATAAAATAGGTTTTATTTTCGCCAACTCTTTTTTGTGTAAATAAAACAGGACCTGGGTCATCGACTACAATGGCTAAGGAAATCAATCCATAGACTGGTGCTAAAACAATTAATCCACCAAAGGATAAACAAACATCAATAGCTCGTTTTCCATATTTTTCATAGAATGTTTTTTCTTTTGTACTGATACGAGTACCTGCATTTTCATATTGTTGTTCTTTTAAATCTGGATCTTGTTCTTGTTTAGCACGGGAATGCTTGGCAAGAATAGATAAGCCAGTATATGCCGCCGTTAAAGACAATCCTGTTATAACGAGTGCTTTTTTTGTCTTTTTTTTCATACATTACCTCCAGGACATTTTTAAGTATTATACCACATAGAAAAAGCCTTGTGCATTCACACAAGGCATTTCATTCATGAAACATTATTTTCTTTTCTTATTTAAGAACAATAAACCAGTTCCACTTAACGTAAATAATAATAAATTTGTATAGAAAGAAGATTGAACACCTGTATTCGTAGTATTCTTCTTCTTTAAATCTTCTTTCTTTGTGATTTCATGTGTATTCGTGATTGTAAAATCATCTAATGCACTTCCTGTTACTTTAGATGTATAACCATCTGCTACATTAATTTCAACTACCGAATATTCAATCACATTTCCGTCTTCATCAAAAGCATGTAACGTAAAATCAATATCCCAGTCATTTCCTTCAGATAAAGTACATGTATCTCTTAGTTCACCATTTTGATACAATTCAAACTGGACTTTTTCTGGACGAATACCATCTTTATCATTTTGATCATTCCATACTTTTTGAACCGTAATATCTTTTTCTTCTGGTATATGTGTATTTGTGACAGTAAATCCACTTGTTACATTACCGGTTACTTCAGAAGTATAACCATTTAAAGCAGGTTCTTCTATTGTATATTCAATTGCTTTTCCATTAGAATTTTTTGGAAGATTTTCAAATGAACCTGACCAATCATTTTCTTCATTTAATTTAATTTTATCGTAATAATTACCATTGGCATATAAGTAAATATAAATGGATTTAGGACGAAGTCCATCTTGATTATTATTGTCATCCCACACTTTTGAGACAGTAACAGTTTCATATACTTCTGGTATATGTGTGTTTGTAATAATAAAACCATCATCCATTGAACCAGAATAAGACGTTGTATATTTCTCAGCTGCAGCACCTAAATTTATATTTTCTAGTACATGGTATCTTTTGTTTATATCCAAACCAGTAAAAGTATAAGTCCAATTATTTTCTTCACTTAATGTGATTTTACCTACATCAGTTTCATCATCCATTAAAATAACTTCGATTGATTCTGAGCGAATACCATCTTGATTATTTTTATCATCCCATACTTTTCTAACTGTGATGGAACGAGTTGGTGTTTGTTCAAAAGTATTTGTGATTTTAATAGTACTTCCGTCATAATCATAAGTTGGTTGATATCCTGTCACTTTTTTTTCATATACTGTATAATTAATCAAATTTGTACCAGAAGAATATTTAGGTAAATTTGTTAATGTTGTTGTCCATCCATTAGCTTCACTTAAAGTAATAGGAGAGCCATACTTTTGTCCGTCTGCATATAATTGGACAGAAATTTCATCAGGACGTGTATTGTTCGCATTGTTGTCATCGTTCCATATTTTTTGAATTGAACGATTTACAGTAAAGGATTCCGAAATATCGTTTGCGACTATATCAATATCGTATCCTGAATGATCTGGACAATTTGTTTTAAATTGGTTTAAAGTTGCTACTCCAAAATAATCCATAGAGAATGGAATACTAATTTTTTCTCCATTTTTCTTGGTACCTGTTAATGTACATGAAATTGTGATTGAATCTGTAGCTGGCGCTAATTGACTAATACTTGCACGCCATTCATTTTCAATTCCTTGTCCATATTTTCGAGTAAATGATACGGGTGTACCATTAAAAGTTCCTGAAACATTACTTGTATCTACACTAATTGTTTCACTTAAAATCGTTGTACCATTCACTTTTGATTCAATTGTTAAAGATGCAGCAATACGTACATCGATATGAGCGCCTGTACCTCCACCACTATTTCCATTTTGACCGTTTCCACTTTGACCATGGTATGTACTTGCAAATAATCCTGCAGATGCTGCTAGAATACTTGTATCTGCACTTGGTGTACCTGTTGATTCTGTTGTTTTCCCTTCTTTAGTGTCATCTTCAAGTTCTTCTTCTGATTCTGGATTAGTACCTTGATTTTGAGGATCTTGTGTACTTGGATCTTGTAATTGTTGTGTACTTGAATTCTGAGAATTTTGTTGTTCTGGTTCGTTTGTTGTAGTTTCAATTGTTGTTTCTTCAGTGGTTGCATAAATATTTATTGGAGCATTTCCTAATATCATGAAACAACAAGCAATCGAACATAATACTTTTCGAACTCTATTCATTTTTCTTTCTCCCTTCTTTTACTTCTGAATAGGATCTATCCTACTTTAATTATACATAAATGATTATTTATTACATGTGTTTTTTTATTTATGAGTGTTATTTTATTTATTTTTTTCTTATTTTTATTTGGTTTTGTAATTTTTGGCACATTTAATGTAAATAAAAAACCGAGATTTTTGGTCTCGGTTTAGTGATTAAAGACTATTTTCTTTTCTTATTTAATACAATTAATGCGGCACCACTTAAAGCCAATAAAGAAACATTTGCAGTCAATGAAGAAGTTATACCTGTATTTGTGTTATTTTTCTTTGGGTTTTCTTTCTTTGTTTCTTCTTTTACTTTATGTGTATTTGTGATTGTAAATCCATCTACACTTGAAGTATATCCATCGACTTCTTCTTCCTTTACTGTATATTCAATTTCTTCTCCATCACTGTATTTGTATAAACCTTCTAAAGTTGCTGTCCAATTGTCTTCTTCTGTTAAAGTTAAATCCATTACTTTATCGCCATTTGCCAACAAATAAATAGTAATTTCATCTGGTCTTATTCCATCTTTATTATCTTTGTCATTCCATTTTTTCGTAATTGTGATTGGATCTAATACTTCTGGTTCATGAATATTAACTAAATCATAGTCTTCTTTCATGACTGCTTTATATCCTTTGACATCATCTGTTACAGAATAAACAATTTCTGTTCCTTTTTCGTATACAGGAACATTTGTAAATGAATACGTCCATTGTGTTTTTTCACTTACTTTTTGTGAGTCTACAACTTTTCCATTGGCTAATAATTGAACCACAACTTCGTCTGGACGAATTCCATCACGGTCATCGTCATCGTCCCAATATTTTGTTCCATAAATAGTAGTAACTTCTGGTTCATGTGTATTTGTGATCACAAATCCGGATTTAAAATCACCTTTAATTTCAGAAGTATAATCTTCTTCCATATTAATTTCTTCAATTTTATATTGAATTTCTTGTCCATTTTCATTTTTAGCTAAATTTGTGAAAGCACCTTGCCAATCATTGTCTTTGTTTAATACAAGCTGATCTACAACTTTTTCACCATTCTTTAAGATAACTGTAATAGAATCAGGACGAATTCCATCTTGGTCATCGTTATCTTTCCATTCTTTTTTGACTGTGATTTTTTCAATGGTTGCTGGTGTATGTGAATTTTTGATAGTAAATCCATTATCTACATTACCAGTTACTTCAGTTGAATAACCATTAATTTTTGTATTTTCGACTACAGTATATGTGATTTCATTTCCGTTACTATATTTTTCTAAATTTGTAAATGAATCTGTCCATTGATTTGCTTTTTTTAAAGTTAATTTGTTACCAGTAGCAACACCATTCGCATATAGCTCTATTTCAACTTCCTGTCGAAGCCCATCCTGATCATTTTTATCATCCCATACTTTCGAAACTGTAATCGATCTCTTTTCTGTTTCTTGTACTGTATTTGTAATTGTGATATTTTCTCCGTTATATGTATAAGTTGGTGTATATCCTTCTACATTGAATTCTACAACTGTATATACAATTTCATTTGTTCCTGAAGAATATTTAGGTAAACCTGTTAATTCTGCCTTCCATCCATTGGCTGCATTTAAAGTAATTGGAGATCCATAATTTTGGTTATCGGCTTTTAATTGCACTTGTACACTACTTGGAATGCTGCTACTTGGATTGTTTGTTGTATCCCATACTTTTTGGATGGTACGATTCACTGTAAAGGATTCTGAAATTTCTTGAGCATTTATATCAATGTCATATCCAGAATGTCCTGGGCATGCTTGAATAAAGGCATTTAATACACTTGATTCTGTATATGTAGCCGAATAATTGACACTAACAACAGAACCATCTGCTCGTTTTCCACTTAATAAACAATTAATCACAACCACATCGCTTGCTGGATTTAAACTTAAATTGTTACAACGCCATTCATTTTCTTTCCCTGTTCCTGTTTTTCGATAGAAAGATAAACTCTTGCCATTTAATGTTCCACTTACATTTGAAGTCGTGATTTGAATTGTTTCTGTATTCAATACTTCTCCATTGACTTTCGTTGTCAATGTTAACGTCCCATCTACACGAACATCAATGTGATTGTAACTCGATGGTTTTGGATCACTTCCAGGTCTTCCCTTATCAAAAGTACTAATACCAGCCATCATAGCTGCAGCAACTCCTGCATCTGTACTTTTTGTTTGTGAAGAATCAGATGATTGATTTTCATCCATTTGATTTTGATCTGGATCTTGTTGTTCGATTTCAAGAGTTGGATCTTCTTCAATTGCATAGATATTTAATGGTGTATTTGAAAATACCATGAAACAACAAGCAATTGAACATAATAATTTTCGAATTCTATTCATAATTCTCTCTCCTTTCAATTAAGTTGTGAATAATTCACTACTTATTGTAACGAATAGACATTTTACAATTATTATTATACATAATTGTATGTTTATTACATAGTATTTATCTTTTATTACATTTATTAAATACCTAAAAGGGTAATTATTAATTTATTATTGTCATTTTTTACGCATTTTTTGACAATAAAAAAGGTGACACTGTCACCTCTATAGAATGGCTTTCATTAATACATCTTTTATTTCATGAATATTATCACTATGATTGACAATATCTTCTAATTCAAATAATTTCTGATCAATTTCTTCTTGAGAGATATCCATACTCTCATGAACAAAAATTAAGTTATTATCCGTTTTATGGCATTTTTCAATTTCAAGAGCCAATTCCTCAAACATCTTTTCTCCAGGACGCAAACCAATTTCCTGTATTTCAATATCTTTATATGGAACCTTTCCCGCTAATCGAATCATTTTTTCAGCTAAATCCAAAATCTTAACGGGTTTACCCATATCCAATACAAAAATTTCTCGATTCTTAGCATAGTATCCAGCTTGTAATACCAATTGAGCTGCTTCAGGAATGGTCATAAAATAACGTTGAATATTATAATCCGTAACCGTAACCGGTCCTCCTTGTTTGATTTGTTCCTTGAAAATCGGAATGACAGAACCATTGGAACCTAATACATTTCCAAAACGAACCGCTGCCATTTTAATATCTGAATGACTCTTTCTGGACTGTAAAATCAGTTCTGTCATTCGTTTAGTAGCACCCATGACATTGGTTGGATTAACAGCTTTATCCGTTGAAATCATAATAAAACGCTTTACACCACAGTCCATACATGCATCAATCACATTTTTCGTTCCAAATACATTATTTCGAATGGCTTCCATCGGACGATCTTCCATCAAAGGAACGTGTTTATGTGCAGCAGCATGATAAAGAACTTCGGGTTGATATTCCTTTAATATTTTATAAATATCATTTCGTTCTCGAATCGAAACAATTAAAGAAACGAGTTCAATGTTTTCATCCATCAAATGATTTCTTTGATTTCGAAGAAATTCCTGTTTCAACATATATAAACTATTTTCATTGATATCAATCATTAATAAACGCTTTGGCTTGAATTTCACTATTTGTCGACACAATTCCGATCCAATAGAACCCCCGGCTCCTGTTACACAAACCACTTTCTGATGTAAATACGAACCAATTTCTTCTGTTTTTAGATCAACAGATTGTCGATTTAATAAATCTTCTATGGAAATATCATCGACACTGACTTCGTTTTCATTTTCCAAAGAAAAACGCATAATTTTTGTATTACAGCTTGTATTAGCACATAATTCAATAATTCTTTGTTTCTGTTCATCTGTGGCATTGGTAATGGAAATAAATAATTGTTTGACATCATATTTATCTACAATGGCTTGAACCTCATCAATGGTTCCTAATACCTTTTTTCCACTGATAATGGTTCCCCTGGCTTTGAAATCATCTAAAAAACCAACTACATGATATGGATACTTGTTGTTTCGATAAATTTCATTCAACATCAAATATCCACCATTACCAGCACCTATAATTAAAGCCTTATTTGTTCGATCAATATTTTCCATATAAGAATGCAAATAACGATACAATAAACGAATTCCCATTTGTAAAACAAAAGTCATACATTCTGCACTGACAAATGTTTGAACACGAAATAAATGCATTTTATGGGAGAAAAAAGCCATAATCACAACACAAAATAAAAAACCATAGAAATTTCGGACAATATCTCTTGGTCCTGTATATGTCCATAAAGACTTGTGTTGTTTAAACAACAATTCAGCCACCAAATGCAAAAGAAGCATGAAAATCATTCCTAAAAGAATGAATTTTGTGAAATGGAGATATCCTCCATTAAAGAAAAAACTATTTCCTGCAAAAAATACCAAAATATAGGAAAACAAAGTAATGATTAAATCAATAATCACAATTAAAGCGCCTCTATATTTTCGATACAATTGCGTTTGATATACACTATCCATATAATCACCAACAAAGCTATTATAGCTAAATTATCTTTGATATGCAAAAAAAGAAAACTTTGCCCTAAAATCGATTGCGATATGTACAATTTTGACACAAAGATTCTATACATTTATTTTGATTAAATCCCTGAATAATTGTTTGATATCGATTGGATTCTAAAATCGATTGTAAAGATTTTTCAAATACATTTCCCAAATTAATTTTTCCATGTCCATCTAAACAACAAATACTCACTTGACCATGGCTTAAAATGGCACACATTGATTTTGCCCCTAAACAAGTACCATGTTTTTTTTCATTATTGGCTTGATTGGGCCATTCAAAAGAAGTCGCAAAAGACACAAATACATTGTCTTTAATTTTATATGAATTATTTTGTTTCATTGCCTGAAATTCATATTGACTTTGAAGATATTCCAAACAACGTTTTGTTTTTTCTTTACATTGATCTTGAATCCAGAAACGCAAATCAATATAGAAACAAGAACTATATATATCAATAAAATATTGAATTTGTTTCATATAGATTTCCCAATCCATTTTTTGTTCATCAATTGAATGAATGGAAATAGATACTTTTCGAATCGAAGAATGATGAAAATCAAAAAAAGGCAATAAAAAACCATTGCTGACTAATTGAACCTTCATTTCATATTGATCACAAATCTGTAAAATCTGTTCAAATTTCGAATGACAAAGAGGTTCCCCTTGCACATGTAAATAAATAAAAGACGTCAAAGGCTTAACTTGCTGAATCACATGTTCAAATTCATCCAAAGACATTTCTTTTATTTTTCGATTATGAAAATCACAAAAAGAACATCTCAAATTACATACATTTGTGATTTCAATATATACTCTTTTAATCATAAAAATATTGTAAAAGAAAAGGCGATAAAAATCACCTGTAACTTTCTTTATACCACGTTTTAAATGAAGGATCATCTGGTTTTAAAGTCGGAATAATATCTTCATGATAATAAGACATTAAACCACGTTTTCCTACATCAAATGGATCCAGTAAATCCAATGCTTTGCATAAATGCAGCAACTGCAATTCCACTTCTCGATTCTGTGTCCATTGTGTTCCATCATATTTTAAAATCGAATGATCCAATATCAAATATTTATGTTTATGAACATCTCGTAGCTGCCCCATTAAATACATAATATTTTTACGCTCTTTATTAATCTTGTTTTTATCAAACTGAAGACGATCCACGACATTAAAATAATTTGGCTTTGCCATTAAAGTTGATGGCTCAAAATCAGTTGTTGTAGTCGTTGGTAAACAACGATTATATAAAGAAACGACATTTTTTTCATTTAAATCTAAGGGCTCAAAACTTCCCTTTTTAAAAATACTCGTAAAAATCATGTGCCTGGTACCTCTCTTTTGTACATTATAACACAATATGTAAGCCTTTACACAAATAAAAAGACGAACCAACAATTTTTTTATCAGTTCGTCTATTTATGATCCGAATAAATCTGCTGTGTCCATTGGCATCAATCCCTCTTTCTATCACAAATCTAAATTTTTCGGAGGATTCATTTGCACAATTCCTTATTCATTATTGTTTCAGAGAGCTTCTATAAGGACTTGTACAAGAACTAATGGCTTTAGTTCTTTTGTGATTTCATTATAACAACAATTTCTTCTACATAAACAAAACTGTCTTATTTGGTAATAAAAATGGAAAAGAGTGTCAAAGACACTCTTAAATTTCATTGGCACAATGATAAGCACTTCGAATGGCACTGGCAATATCAGCTGTACGCTCTCCTGCACAATCCCCTGCAAAATGAATTGGAATTTGAATACCTGTTGTATCAAAATTATTTTTCTTAGATCCAACTGCCATTACAATCACATCACATGGAATTTGAACTGGATCTGGATTATTCGCTAAAATTGTTTTTCCATCTTCTGAAATTCCACAAACTTTTGTATTCACATATTCTTTTACATTATGTTCTTTAAAATCTTTTTGAATCAAAGGTAAAATCGTTCCTGATTCTTGTGCTGCGATTTTATCTGTCATTTCAATAATGGAAACATCACAACCTTTTTGAGCTAAATACTCAGCTGTTTCCGTTCCAACCAATCCACCACCAATAACTGCCACTTTACCTTGTACATCCACTTTTCCATTCAATACATCCCAGCTCGATACAACATTTGAAGTATTTCCTTCAATATTTAACATAAAGTCTTGTGCTCCAATGGCCACAATGACTTCATCAAAAGAATTGATTGTTTCTACACTTGGTTTTGTATTGTATTGAATATCCACCATGTCTGGTAAAATCTTTTCATAATATTTAATCGAACGAAGAATTTCCATTTTTCTAGGAGGAATGGCAGCTAAATTAATTTGACCACCTAAACGATTGCTTGCCTCAAATAAAGTGACTTTATGATTTCGTTTAGCACAAACACGAGCTGCTTCACATCCAGCAATTCCACCACCAATAATGCAAATATTTTTTGGTGTTTCATTTGGCTTGATAAAAATTGTTTCTTCATCTCCATTTTCTGCATTTAAAACACAAGAAATATATTTACGATTCTGAATCGCATCGACACATCCCTTATTACAATTCAAACACTCACGAATTGGTTCATTTCTTTCAATCTTTAAAGCAATATCTGGATCCGTTAATAACGAACGACCATAACTAATGATATCTGCATCACCGTCTTCTAGAATCTTTTCACCTGCTTCAACGGAAATCACACGACCAACTGTTGAAACCGGAATAGAAACTAATTCTTTAACTTTACGAGCAATTGGAAGTGTCCAGTTATAGGCAATGGAACCCATTGGAGGAATCGTATCTCCCATATTTCCAGTATGATTGGCTTGTGCTACCTGAATCATATCGACACCTGCTTTTTCCAGTAATTGTGCAAAAATCAAAGCCTCTTCTTCAATTAAGCCACCTTTTCCACGATATGAGCCGTCTTCATTTACAGTAACAATTGGAAGTTTATATTCAATCATCATTTCTGGTGCTGCTTCTTTAATAGCTTGCACCACTTCTAAAGCGTAGCGAACACGATTTTCAAGGGATCCACCATATTCATCGTTTCGATGATTCAATAAAGTCGAGCACAAAGAACCTAACAAACGATCGCCATGCACTTCGATGGCATCCACACCCGCTTGCTGGGCGCGTTTCGCACTGGCAGCAATGGCTTCTTTGATTTGATTCAATTGTTCATGACTACATTCACTGACAAAAAATTTCATATCATGGTGTAATTTCGCATACGCATCTTTTGTCAATTTCTGACTTTCTTCCATTTTCTTTGAAAAAGCCTCCATATCACCAGCCGCTTTTAATTTCTGCGCTTCCATACCTGCCATACGCGCCTGCATAATCATTTTTCCAACACCTGGAACATCATATTCAGGATGGAATAACTGTAAAGCCAGTTTACAATCGTATTCATGCATCGCATCGGCTAATTTCTTAAACGTAGGAATTTGTCGATCATCAAATAATTTTGGGGTTGGACTTGCGGTATTGACAGGTGCCACATCCCCAATCACAACATAAGCCGCTCCCCCTTTGGCTAATCTTTGATAAAAACTAAAACTACGAGGACCAATAGATCCATCTCTTTGCTCGTATCCCGTTGTTAGAGGGGGAAACATAATTCGATTTTTTAAAGTTAAATTCCCAACTTGAATGGGCTGTAATAATTTCGATTCTTTTGCCATATTTTCTCCTATAAACGAATAGATGCTTCATAAGCACTACCAATCGCATCCTTTAAATTTCCTACTTTATCACAATCACCAATTTGAATTATTCCTTCATTTTCAATTGGAACAGGCACATAACCCATCGCCAACACCAATGAATCTGCATCATCAATCACAACTTCTTTTCCTTTTTGTGAATAAACAATTGTATCCTGGTCTACACGTATCACTTTGGCATTCAATTCAATATGAACGCCTTTTTCCATTAAACGACGCGTTAAAACACTCTTGGCAGCTCCCCCTTCTCCTGTTATTAATGCATTTGTCATTTCTAATATTGTCACATTTCGATTGGCTGGGAATAAGTCATTTACCAGTGGTGCTAAATAATCAGCTGTTTCACATCCCACACTTCCTCCACCAATAATCACAATATTTTTACCTGGCACTTTTCTTCCAGCTAATATATCATCGGCTGTCATTGTATCTTTAAAAGACATAAACGCATCAAATATTTTTGGCTCAGCACCCGTTGTTCCTAAAACAACATAGTCCTTAAATTCATTTTCCAGCATTTCATGGGTCACTTCACAATTCAAACGAATATCCACATTGATTTTCTTTAAACGCGTAACCATAAACTTAATAACTTTGGCTAAATCTTGTTTAGCAATTGGTACACTAGCCAAACGAAGAAGACCACCCATTTCATTTGACTTTTCACACAATACAACTTCGTGTCCACGTTTTGCACAAACATAAGCCGCTTCCATTCCAGCTGGACCTGCTCCAATAACCAATACTTTTTTCTTTTCTTTAGCTGGTTCAATTTTATTGGATTCCACTGAAGGATTCACAGTACAGCCTACTGGTTTTCCAAACATGACCCCTGTTAAACAGCGCCCACATCCAATACAAGGACGAATTTCATCAATTCTTCCCTCAAATGATTTTTGAGCAAATTCACTGTCACATAAATTCGCACGTCCCATCATACAAATATCGGCTTTTCCGTTTTCAATTAATTCATTGGCAATCCAGGCTTCATTGATTCGTCCGACTGTTGAAACTGGAATATGAATGTATTTTTTTATTTCTTCACTCAATAAACAATGAGATCCTTGCTTGGTTCCAGGAGCCGGCATAGAAGAAGCACGTTTAATGGTATTTCCACCAGAACAATGAATAAAATCTACGCCTGCTTTTTCTAGTTGTTTACAAACATAGATCATATCATTGATATTCAATCCACCATCACTGTATTCATCCCCGGAAATACGAACATCAATAATAAAATCATCACCACATTGTTTACGAATTTCTTCAATGACTTCCAAAACAATTCGTAAACGACCATTGATATCGCCACCATATTCATCGTATCGCTTATTATATAAAGGTGTTAAAAAACCACCTAATAAACCATGGGCATGAGCTGCATGCACTTCAACGCCATCACAACCTGCTATTTGGGCTCGCTTTGCGGCTTGTCCAAATTGTTTTACAAGTTCATGAATTTCTTCAATTGTTACAACACGAGGGGCGCTTTTGGCATAATAAGGTCCTACATGACTGGGTGCAATGAGTTGAGGCGTACCTGGTAAAGGAAAAGCCATATATGCTGGATGAAACAACTGTGGCATGATTTTACATCCATATTGATGCACGGCATCTGCTAATTTTTTCCATCCATCAATATAACTATCATCACAAATTGAAATATCACCTGGCAAATATGTATATACAGGTTCAACAGTTGTGACTTCTGTAATAATTAATCCTACACCTCCTTTTGCACGTGAAGCATAATGTTCAATCAAGGCATCGCTAATATAATGATTCTTAGCACAAAGATTTGTTGAAACCGGTGGCATAAAAATACGATTTTTTACCACGGTTTTTCCTATTTGAATAGGTTCAAACAAAGAAGGATATCGATTCATTTTCTTTATCCACTCCCTTCCAATTGATTTTATTATAACACGTAAACGCTTACAAACTTAGAGAAAATTCCATTTCGCATGACTTCCCTTTTCATCTTTTAATACCAGTAATTGATTTTCAATCTGATTCTTTAATTCATTCACATGGGAAATAATACCAATACATTTATTATCCTGTGCCATTTCTTTTAATACCCGAATCGATTGATTTCGACTTGCATCATCTAAAGAACCAAAACCTTCATCAATAAACATCATCTGAATACATAAAGAACTAACATTAGCTTGAATTTGATCGGCCATTCCCAAAGCCAAAGACAAAGCCGCCATAAACGATTCTCCACCCGATAAAGTGGATACATCTCGATTTTGTCCAGTAATTAAAGAATGCACCATTAAATCCAATCCTTCGTTTCTAACTTTTCCAAAGTCATCGCTTTCTTTTAAAATCAGTTGATATTGATAGCCACTTAATTTTTCAAAACGCTGATTGGCGCAAATTAATATTTGTTTCAAATAATAACGCTGAACAAAAGTTTCAATATCCATTTTGGCATCTCTAGATACATTTCCTGAACACTTTTTATAGAGTTTTTCATATTTATTTTGAAGAATTAAGTCTTCTTGAAAAGAAGAAGACACTTTCTTTAATTCTTCATATACACGATGATTTTGTTGATATAAAATCTCTAATTGATTTTTTTCATTTAATATTTTATTCACAATTTGATTTTGAATTTGAAATTGCTGAAATAAAGGCTCTAAAGGAATTTCTTCTTTTTCTTCAATCGATTGAAGAATAGATTCTAGTTTCACTTTTTTCTGATCAAAATCCAAAACCATTTGACAATTAATTTCATAGTCTTTTTTAGATATAGTAGAAATCAATTGAAGAAAAACAGATTGTTCTAAATGATAACGATTTAAAGATTCTTTAAATTGATTTTCAAATTCCATTCCTTCTTTTCGTTTCAATTCCAATAATTTTTCATTTTCAATCAAACGCGATTCACATTGCGAAATCTGATGCGAACAATCATTGATTTGTTTACATTTTTCATCATATAAATTCGAAAATAATTTCATTTTCTTTTCCAGCTGATTTAAACGCGAAACAATTTCATCTTCTGATTGATAATCTTTTATTTGATCTAGAATGGATTTCAATTGAATTTGATATTTCTGTAATTTAGCTGTAATTAATAATTTCTGATTAAATTCCTTTTGACACTTCGCTTCAAGACTCTCTTTTTGATTTATCAAATCCTGTAAATTCCTTTCCAACTTTTCAAATTCATCTTTTTCATTTTTCCTTTTTTCAACCAATTTCCTGATTTCTTCAACTTCTTGTCCTTTACAATCTGATAAAGAATCCATCATCTTATGAAGACTTCCCAAAGAAGAAGATAAAGACTCTAGTTTTGCCTTTTCATTTTCCAATTCTTTCTTAAAAGAATCCACTATTTCTTTGGAAATATCTGTCTGTGGTAAAACACATGGATTGGGATGATGAAAAGAACCACAAACAGGACAAGGCATATTATCTTTTAAATCTTTAGCCAGGAGTCCAGCTTGATTGTTGATATACAATTGAAAAGCTTCATCTTCTTTCATTTTTAAATTTTGAACGATTTCAATTTGATGTTGAAAATCAAGATTCAATTGTTCATATTCCATTTTATATTTTTGATATTGACAAACTTTCTGATAAAAATCATTGATTTCCAGATAATCTTTTACTGCATTCTTATATTGTTCTTTTATCATTTGTTTGTCTTCTATTCTTTGTTTCAATTCATTGCGTTCATCAAAATAACTTTCCCAAATACATTGTTTATTTTTTTCATTCCAAATCTCTATTTCTTTTCGAATTTCTTTTTCTTTTTGAAATAAAGGTAAAATGGATTCACTTTCTTTTTTAAATATTGCATAATTTTGTTTATGAATATCTAATTCTTCTTTTAAAGACATATTATTTTGTTCATATTTATTTTTTTGAAACTTTAATTCAGGTAAAGACTTCTGATCCATTTGTATTTGAGACAAAATACGATTCTGTTCTTGTTGACTTCTTTGATAAGATTCATAAACAGGCTGAATTTCAAAACAATGTTTCATGCATTCATTTTGAGTACGAAGACTCTCCATTTCTTGTATATGCAAACACAAATCATCATATTCTTTTTGAGCTTGTTTCCTTTTTTGAATGGATTCCATATCATTTTTCGCTTGTAAATATTTTTGATGTACTTTGTCTTTTTGAATCACTTGTGCCTGATATTTTTTTTCAATTTCTTCTTTCTTTTTTTGACACTGATCCAATTGTTTCTTTAAATTTTTTAAAAACAAATCAAAGTCAGCTAAATTTCCTTCTTTTAAAGATTCAAGATATTCACTATAAAATGTTACATAACCCAATTGCGTTTGAATAAAAATACGAGTTTCATTATTTTTTTTACTATATTCCTGATATCTTTCTTTTAAAGTTTCAATGATGACATTATATTTTTCTGTATGAAACAATTTACGAAACATTTCTTTTTTCTTATCGCTATCCGATTTTAATAATTCTCGAAATTCACCTTGAGCAATCATGGCAATCTGCATAAATTGAGATTTTGTTAAGCCAACAATGTCTTCTATTCTGGCATTTACATCTTTTTCTGTATAGACAACTCCATCTATATATAATTCCACACTTTCATTGACCCAAATATAATCTTCTCCTTGTTTAGATTTACGTTTTTTTAATCGCTTGTGTTTAGGTTTACGAATGATAGAAATGATTTGATTTCGAATTTCAAAATCAAAACGAACAAAGGGTTCCATTTCAACAGGTGCAAAATCACTTTGAAGATTTGTTTTACTTTTTAAATCTGATCCAGGTTGTCCATATAAGCTAAAAACCATGGCATCAAATAAAGTTGTTTTTCCACTTCCTGTATCTCCACTTATTAAAAATAAATTTTCCTGCATTTGTGAAAAATCAATTTCCTGATGGACAAAAGACCCAAAAGATTGCAGCACTAATTTTAGTGGTTTCATTCCATGCCTCCTATTTCATTAATTATTTTCTGAATAATTTCTTTATCTTGTTCATCTACGTCTTGAATAAATTCACAAATCAATTCAAATGGATTTAAGATTTGCTGGACATTTAAATGCATATCATAGTTCAGTTTAGAACTATATTTTCTTTGTATTTCTAAAACATGAGGAAAACAAGAACGAATTTTTTCTTGCATATCAATAAAATTTAAATCTTTTTGATCCAATAATTCAATACGAACATAATCATCACTATTTTGTGAAATAATATCTTCATAAAATCCTGTAATTGTTCTTATGTTTCGTTTGGGTTTTAAGGGAAGAGACTGAATGGAAACATATCCTTTTTCTTTTATATCCACCATTAAAATTTGTTTAGTTTGATTTTGTTCGCTAATAGAATACGGAAAAATAGAACCTGCATAACGAATATAATGTTCTTTAACAGTCATGGGTTTATGAATATGGCCCAGGGCAACATAATCAAATTTTTGTAGACAGTCACTATAAACTACATCAATATTGCCTACCGTTTGTATTTCGCTTTCACTGCGTTCAATAGATGAAATATCTGTTTTTGGTGGTAAGTATAATTGATGGGAAACTAAAATATTTCTTTGTGTTTCATCTATTTTTTCTTGTTCTAATAAAAGATGAATGGCTTTGTCATACGAAAGAGATTCATCTATGTCCATATTTAAATATTGTTTAACATGACTGGGTCGAACAAATGGAAATAAATAAATAGAATAGGGTCCATATACATCTTTAAAATCAATTTTTTGAATCGGTAAACTACCCACTGTATATACTTTTTGAAGCGATAAAATTTTCTGGTATTGATTGATTCGAAGTCCACTATCGTGATTACCAGCAATGACTAAAATTGCGATGTCTTGTTTTACTTTTCGTATAGCATTTAAAAAGGCATTGTATTGTTCAATAGCATCTGTTGATGGAATGGATTTATCATAAATATCTCCTGCAATCAGTAAACAATCAGGTTGGTATTGTTGAATGTATTGAACTATTTGTAAAAGTATGTCATTTTGGTCTTCAATGAGTTCATAGTTCATTAATCGAATGCCTAAATGTAAATCAGATATATGAAATAAGCGCATAAATACCTGGTATATTGTAATTGACCCATCTAACCGGTCATCTACAATATACTTCTCCTT